>CAZZPN010000254.1:0-1501 GCA_964655495.1 uncultured Oscillospiraceae bacterium | reverse complement strand
AAAAAAGATGAAACGAAATATATGGTATGGGGTTATATAGACCTTGAGGGAAATGAGGTTATTGATTTTATATACGACAAAGCACATCCGTTTAAAAACGGCATTGCTGATGTTGAACTGAGAGAAGATGTTTATAATTTCAACACAAAAACAAAATATGGAAAAATCGATAAAAAGGGGAATATAGTTGAAGCTTTTAAATTTGGGTATGCTTTGGAAAAAGACTACGAATACTTATGGAAGGAACCTATCGAAGTTCAATTAAGCGAAAATCTCGTGGAATTAAACGGAAGAAGATATAAAAACCAAGATATTGAATATCCCTTTATAAATTATCTGGGCTACAGCTATATTCCGCTTACATATTACGGATGCAGGATGCTTGGAATAAACTGTGACTGGACGGCAGAAACAGGTGTTGTGCTTTCAAACGGTGGTGCAATATCCGGGGATATTATCGGTAACAATAATATGACTGAAGGAGTTCTTGAAAAAGCTTCTTTTTATAAGGGAAAGCTTACTATTAATGGAAAAATTTATGAATACGGTGATACTGCCTATCCGCTGATTCACTATAAAAACATTGTTTATATGCCTGTTCTCTGGCAGACAGGGATGGAAGCTTTAGGTATAGAATATAACTTTATCGGTGCGGAAAAAATAGAAAATTCTGATAGAGGTTGTATGGTTTTTAAAACAAAATAAAAAATTAAAACAAGAGGAAAATGATATGACAGAAATATTTGAAGATTTTTCAATAGCAATGGCAAAGCCGAGTGGATATAAAGACTTTTTAAACAGGAAAAAAAGTGCAGTAGTGCTTTTTGTTGTAATACTTGTTACTGTTGCAGCGTTAGCAAATGTTTTGTATCCCGTTATTACTATGGCAAGAACTGCAAAGGACTTTTATACTTATGATGTGCCTTACTTTAAGGTTGAAAACGGAGAATTCTTTGTTGAAGAAGAATTTGAGGCGAAGGAAAAACCTCTTTTTATAGGCTTATCAAATGATAAAACCTATAAAAAGGAAGATGTCGAAGGCTATGATGTTGCGTTTCTTTTCGATAAAGAAAATTTTATAATTAAAAACAACGCAGTGACTTATGCTTACAGATATGACGCTATCGGTGATGAATTCACTTTTGATAAAAACTCTGTTTATATGTTTAAAAACCTTTTTATATTTGTTTTTGTATTTACAGGAATTTTTATGTATGCGCTTTCTTATCTTGGCTTTTTTATAGGTGGATGGCTTGTAAAATGGCTTTCAAGTTCTGTTGTGCGTATGCTTGGTCTTAATATAAAACCTTCTGAACAGTTCAGACTTGCGATGTATTCAAGAACTGTTCCTGTTCTTGTTGGTGCGCTTCTTAATATGTGGGGAATAGGTTTTCCTTATATTTTCAGTTTGCTTGTTTCGGAAATTTATCTTTATTCAGCATATATCAGCATTAAGAAAAATGGAGATACAAACGGCAGTGAAATTGATGAAAATAAAGAA
>CAZZPN010000253.1:0-1509 GCA_964655495.1 uncultured Oscillospiraceae bacterium | reverse complement strand
AATCTTGTGTTGAATACTCCTTGCAAACTCATAAGAGCACCTGCAACAATACTCATAATTATACCTATCATAAAAAAAGATCACCTCATATTTAAGATGACCTTTATTAATATGTATTATTCAGTTTTTAATGACTTTCTATGTAAATAAATTTTATAAAATATATAATACATAATTGAAGAAAAGATAACACCGGAAAAATCAATTATAATATCTTTCATCTGCATCGCTCTGCCCGGTGCAAAATAATATTGAATTAATTCATCACATATTGCCACAAAAAAACCTGTAATAAGCGCATAAACGGGCAATTTTTTCAAAGCAGTAAAGAAGAAAAGCAGAGAAAAAATTCCCAAAATAAAAAATTCAGTAAAATGAGCAAAGCTTCTAAAGAGATTATGAAAAGTCAATACATCAATTTTTATCTTTGTCAATGAATAAAAAATTTCAAGTAACTGTGTAAGAAGTCCTTTTGACACTTCGGATGATTGAGAAGCCGGTTGCAGAGAAAGAGAAAAAATAAAACAAATCCAGCCAATCATAAATAAAAATGAAATTATTTTAAAAATTATTCCTTTTTTTCCATTAGTTTTATCGCTAGTCTTTTTTGAAATAGTCATATATATCCCTCTTAGTAACATTTTTATCTTTTGCAACCATTTTTATAGCTTCATTTTTTAAAAATCCCAAATTCATATAATGTTCAAGATGCTCCTCAAGAGTATCAAAAGCTATTTCTTTTTTTACTTCGTTTTTATTTCCTTCTACAACAATAACAAATTCACCTTTAATAGAATTATCTGTGTAGTATTCACACGCATCTTTTAAATTAAAACGCTTATGCTCTTCAAATTTCTTTGTGATTTCTCTGGATACACATACATTTCTGTCATCACCGAAAATGTTTTTCATAGAAGTTAAGGTTTTTAAAAGACGGTGAGGCGCTTCATAAAAAATAAGTGTTTCTTTTTTGTCGCAGTAATTCTTCAGTTCTGCTTCTCGCTGTGAATCTTTTGATGGTAAAAATCCCACAAAAGTAAACTTTTGGGTAGAAAAACCCGAAACAATAAGCGCACATACAAAAGCACACGGACCGGGAATAGGGAATACCTCAATATCTTTTTCTATACAAGCCTTAACAATATATTCTCCCGGATCGGAAATAGCAGGAGTTCCGGCATCGGAAACAACTGCTACATCGTTGCCTTCAAGAAGTGTGTTTATGAGTTTTTCCTCGCGCATAGCGCTATTATGTTCGTAATAACTTATAAGCGGTTTTTTTATATTGAGTTTTTTCAGTAAATTTCCTGTTACCCTGGTATCCTCGGCGGCAATAAGCGAAACAGAATTAAGAACTTCAACAGCACGCGGAGAAATATCGTTCATATTTCCGATTGGGGTAGCAATTAAATATAGATTTCCTTTTTCCATTTTAATTTCCTTTAAAAGTTTATTTTTGATAAAATTCTGAAATTTCTTTAAACTCATCAGATATAACATTTTTATCTT
>CAZZPN010000252.1:0-1514 GCA_964655495.1 uncultured Oscillospiraceae bacterium | reverse complement strand
ATGGGAAAACCAAAAGCAGAGGTTTACGAGAAATTTCAGAAAAAATTCTATGAAATAACCAAAAAAGTGGGGAAAGAACAATATTTAGTTCCTTATCTTATTTCATCGCATCCTGGCTGCACTTTAAATGATGCGGTTGATTTAGCACTTTATCTGAAAAAGCATAAAATAAATCCCGAGCAGGTACAGGATTTTTATCCTACACCCGGCACTGTTTCAACAGCTATGTATTATACGGAGATTGATATAAGAAACGGTGAGCCTATATATGTAGCCAAAGAATATAAAGAAAAAATTATGCAAAGAGCACTTCTGCAGACATATAAAAAGGAAAATATCCCTCTTATAAAAGAGGCGCTCAAAAAGACGGGCAGAAGTGAGCTTGAGGCTATACTTTTACCAAACGAAAGCTATAAAAAATATAAGGAATATGAAAAAAAGGAGAACAGAAATGGCGATAATAATAGACGGAAAAAAGGTATCAATGAAAATAAAAGACAGTTTGAAAGAGGAAGTAAAAAATCTTTTGGGCAAAGGAATAAATCCGGGGTTAGCAGTAGTCGTGGTAGGAAATGATCCTGCAAGCAGAATATATGTAAATAACAAAAAGAAAGACTGCGAATACATTGGAATTAACTCATATGAATACGCTCTTTCTGAAACTGCAAGTGAAAATGAAGTTTTAGAGCTTATAGACAAGCTTAATAACGACGACAAGGTAAGCGGAATTATTGTTCAGCTTCCTGTTCCGAAGCATATATCGGAAGAAAAAATCATAAACGCAATTAATCCGAAAAAAGATGTAGATGCTTTTCATCCTGAAAATGTAGGAAGAATAATGACAGGACAATATAGCTTTCTTCCTTGCACTCCTGCGGGTGTAATGGAGCTTTTAGAGGATGCAAAAATCGAAATTTCAGGCAAAAAATGTGTTGTCCTGGGAAGAAGCAACATAGTGGGAAAGCCTATGGCTATGCTTCTTATTCATAAAAGCGGAACTGTTACAGTGTGCCACTCTAAAACAACTGATTTAAAAGAAACAGTTAAAAATGCCGATATAGTTGTTGCTGCAATCGGAAAACCAAAATTTGTAACTGCCGATATGATTAAAGAGGGCGCTGTTGTTATAGATGTAGGTATAAACAGAGACGATGACGGAAAGCTTTGCGGTGATGTTGATTATGAAAATGTATTGCCAAAAGTTTCTGCTATAACTCCTGTTCCGGGTGGAGTAGGCCCTATGACAAGAGCTGTTCTTATGAAAAACACCATTACAGCGGCAAAAAACAATATATGGTAGGATGATAAGTTATGAAAATGACAACGCTTTGCTATATTGAAAATAAAAATAATGAGTATTTAATGCTTCACAGAGTAAAAAAAGAAAATGACGAAAACAAGGATAAATATGTAGGTATAGGCGGAAAATTCGAGGAAAACGAAAGCCCTTTTGACTGTCTGAGAAGGGAAATCAGGGAAGAAACCGGACTTTTGGCTGAAAGCTTATCATATAG
>CAZZPN010000251.1:0-1532 GCA_964655495.1 uncultured Oscillospiraceae bacterium | reverse complement strand
AAAATTCTGGTGTAATAATAAAAGGTGGTGATTATTCTGCTTGCTTCTATCCTTTTTTTGAAGATGGCTTTGAAGTGTATCTTGATTATGTAAGAAAAACTAATTCAGTAGGCTTTGTATCAGTAAAGAAGGGGATATGCAGACCTAAAATGCGAAATATTATGAAATTTGGCTGTTCCTTTTCACTTGGAGATACATTCTATTATGAGGATGCAGATTTTAATCTGTTTAACGAATGTTCATTTTTAACACTTTGGAGCGAGGGATGTATATGAAAAATTTAGAAATAATTATAAAACCCAAAAAAAATGAAAAAGGAAACGAAACTTTAAAAAATGCTTTGGCAGAAGCTTCGGGAAAAAGAAACGATTTCGATGTAATAAGCTTAATTCTTGAGGATGGAGAATATGACTTTGATGATACTTTTGAAATAACAGCAGATACACTAAAAAAAGGAAAAGCTAAAATAGAAATAATTGCAAGAAATGAGAAAAAGGTTATTTTTTCAGGAGGTGTGAAAATACCGGCAGGAGATTTTGAAACCGTTTCCTATCAAGATGTAAATAATAGGATAAAGCCAGAAGTGAAAAATGAGATTTTGTGCGTAGATTTGAAAAAATACAGAATTACGGAATTTGGTAAAAGAAGAACGAGAGGCTCACTTTATGACATTTTATCGTCGGAAATTGAGTTGTTTGTAGATGATGAAGAAGCACATAGAGTATTTTTTCCAAAAAATAAAAAAAGGCTGAAAATTAAGCCTGAAAACATTGTGAGAAATGTTATCAAGGGTTATTTCCCCAATACAGATGATCCTTATGGAGAAGATGTAAGAGATGGAAATACATATCCTATAATGAAATACGATTTTCCACAGGCAGACAGATGGAAAAACGCTAAAGACGCTTATGTTTTCGGACCTTTAAATTCTGGCTTTTTCGATATTACCGTACCTGTTAAAAAAATAGATACTGATGTAAAAGAAATACATTTTGACGATGCGTTAAAGCTCGAATATGGTCGTTATTTCAATACATATAGTTTTTGCAATCTCCTTGAGGAACTTGACACTCCGGGAGAATATTATATAGACACTAATACGCTTATTTTGTATTATTATCCGCTTAATAATTTTAATAAAAACACAAAAATAAGAGTTTCATATTTAAAAACACCTATGATTGCGATGGAGAATGTGGATAATGTAAGCATAAGCGGGATAATTTTTGAAAATATGCGAAGTATGGCAATATATTCTGAGGGATGCTTCTGTACTTTCGTAAAAAACTGTATTTTCAGAAATATAGGCATGGTTGCTATTTCTTTCGGCACAGGATACAGAGATGTTATCAATAATGTTCATGACGGTGATCTCATACCTGAAAAAAGAAAAATAGGCAGTCTTAAAGCACAGACACATAATAATCCAATGACTTACAGGAACGGTGGTTATAATAATATTGTACAGAATTGTGAAATTTATAATATCGGTTGTGGTGGAATAATACTTGACGGAGGAAACAGAGAAAAGC
>CAZZPN010000250.1:0-1569 GCA_964655495.1 uncultured Oscillospiraceae bacterium | reverse complement strand
AGGTTTTCGTCGTATATAAAGATTTACGGAGATCATTATGAGAAATGCAGCAAGAGAAGCGGCGCTGAATATTATTTTCGCGCAACAATTCAATAGCGATTGTATGGATGCGTTGAAGAAGAAAATTTATAAACATAGACCTTTGTCATTTTACTCAATTATAAGCCTTCCGAAGAAAGAACTCTGGTGAAAATCAGGTTTTGGAACTTCGATATTATTCCACACACAGAAGTGAGAATGCTCTGTCCCCTCTCCGCATTTATAAAAGTTGGCATAGCACTCTTTTGTCATACCTGTATATTTTTCAAAAAATTCGAAAGGAATTTTGAAATTTACAGTCCATATTTCGTTTTCAATAACTGATTTTATTTCAAAAATTTCTTTGTCGGGCAATCTTGTTCTGTTATGTCTGCCTTCTCCCAAGCCTAAGTGCAAAGTTGTTATAGGGTTTATTTCAAAATTAAAATATCTGTCGTCATCCTTATTAGGTCTTATAAAAAACTCCATACAGCTATCCTGGCAAACGGCAGAGTTTTGTTCTGTCATGACAGCTCTTAAGTTTTTTTCGTTCGTCTGCATTTTTATTATAAGTGCTTTTCCGTCATGCACTATGTAATAATTGGTTTCGGGCTTGTAAGGAAAATCCTTCAACCAAGGCGCAATATCAATCTTCAGTGGTGCTGCATTTTCTAAACTTGTTTTTTTGATAACATATTCTCTCATTTTTAAAATCTCCTGTTGTTCTATTATTTTTTCAATTCAGCATAATCTTTATACAAATACAACGATCCGCAAATAATCGCTGTTAAATTTTTTGATTTTGCATAACACAAGGCATCGCTTAAATGCGGAAAACTTATTCCTTCAATTCCGATTTTCCTTGCTTCTTCAAGCATTTGCTCAGGTGTTCTCGCACGAGGGTTATCTTTTACCGTTGTAAATAAAAATTCGCTGTTTTTATCATTTAAAATATTCAAAGAGGGAATTATATCCTTATCGCTCATACTCGCCATTATAAAAATTTTCTTTTCATCCTTGAGATAACGGTCGATTGATTTTCTTAATGCCCTTATTCCGTCGGGGTTATGAGAACCGTCAAACAAAACAAGCGGGGCTTCCCCGATAACCTCAAGCCTTGCGGGATTTACAGCAGAGCAAAGAGCCGCTTTTATTTCTTCTTCAAAAAAGCCAAGTATTTTAAGCGCTTCTATTGCGATACAGGCATTTTCTATCTGGTGATAGCCGCCTAAAGAAAGCTTTATATCTTTGATATCTCCGTAATCGAAACATTCGTAAATTTTTTGGAAACCTTTTTCCAGAAAAGGCTTTGTAACAACAAGCTCATTATTTTTCATTTTTGCCTGTTCTTCTATAACCGCCATTACATCGGCATTTGATATTGTTGTTAGAGTTTTGCCTGTACTATTTTTGGGACATTTGATTATTCCGCATTTTTCAAATGCTATTTTTTCTTTTGTAGCCCCAAGAAATTGCGTATGGTCAACATCTATTTTCGTTATTATGGACAAGATATTTTCGTCAATAACATTCGTAGCATCAAACCGTCCG
>CAZZPN010000249.1:0-1582 GCA_964655495.1 uncultured Oscillospiraceae bacterium | reverse complement strand
AATAATGGGAACGACGTATAGGATAGTCGTAATGTTTTCGGTCGGTATAAGAAAAAGCGTCTTCTTCCGTTCCGCAATAAATCTGTATTTTTTCGCTGTATTTTTTCTTTAAGCGGGAAATTTCTTTAATATATCCCTCGGTATCCTTCATACAATATCTAAGGTCAAACGGAGTGTAGGCGTGTCCTGAAAAGCCTATTGAAGAAAACCCGTTTTCAGTTGCATATAAAACGATTTCTTCAAGTGTATTTTTTCCGTCACAGAAAGTAGAATGAGTATGATAATTAGTTAGCATTTTTGTTTCTCCTTGCTAAATTATGCTGAATTTTTTCTATTACAAAGTCTAATTTTTTAAAACATAAGTTCATCTCTGAAAAAGCCTCTTGTATCAGCAAATTTTCCATATTTATCGACAACAGATACACGGACAAACTTTGCTCTTTCATCAATTTCGAAATCAGCTGAATTAATTGTTCCGCCTATATCGGCATACTTTCTTTTCGGAGCCTTGCTGCCTGTAAAAACGATTATCTGCTGCACTTCGGAACATTCTATATGAATTTTATTTTCTTCCATAGAAACCTCTTTGAATAAAGGTCCCATAGAAGAATACATTTCGCCCTTTTCCATTGCTGTTATCACAGAATTATACGAAAATTCTTCGGGCATAATCATTGTAAAACCACCAAACGAATCGTTCGCTAAAGAATCAAGAGGCGCTGAATTGTGATTATCGTCTGTACTGTGACAGAATACCTTTTTCCCCTTGCACAGCATCTTATTGTAAAGATTGCCGTTATATTCAAGACGATTTGTTATATAAGAGCTGTAATTGCACATTTCCATGCTGAAAAGTCCTTCGTATTTGAGTATGTTTGCCTCATCCTCCAAGGACCACCAGGGATGATTGTACGCTACCAAAAAGCCGTTTTCGTTAGCTGTTTTTATGTATTCATTGATATATTCCACACTATACTCCCGCGCCTTTTGCGAGCCTACCTTTATATACCTTTCTTTTTGTTCATCGGAAACATATTTACAATATTTCGGATTATAGCATACAATAGACTCGTTATCAGGATTCTTAGCAAAAAGATTGAGATGTATTTCTTCTGCATATACATCATACTTACATTCAGCATTGGAACGGATATATGTTTCATAGCCGGTAATTGTAAGAAAATCTGTATCATTAAGATAAGTATGCTTCTTTGGTGCTTCATGGTCAGTTATCGAAAGAATTGAATATCCCTTTTCTTTATACATTTCCTTTAATTCCTGCGGTGTCTTTTTTCCGTCAGAAAGTACGCTATGACAATGAAGATTTGCTTTATATTGTTTTTTGTGCGGTGATATCAAATACATGATTTTGCTCCTTTTTGATGAAGTTATTTATATGGATGAAATCACTGATAATTATATCACATTTAATCTGTAATTTCAATACATAATTACGCTTTTTAAGAAAAAAATAGAGCCATAATTGATAAAAAACTGTTCTTTTTTGACATCTTGCAAAATCTGTGTAAAAAAAACGGATATTTTAAAAAAATAACTTGAAATATTTTATAATGTATGCTAT
>CAZZPN010000248.1:0-1590 GCA_964655495.1 uncultured Oscillospiraceae bacterium | reverse complement strand
TTTTATTGTTTTTTTGTCTAATTTACGGATAATAGTGAGATAGTAGTCATTGTTGAACATTTTTTTTCTTTGATAACAGAGTATTTCGTTATCTTTCATGTCTTTGAATGTGTCATACCATCCCGTATCGTAAAACTCATCGTTTTCATCATCAAAGTTATATACCTTGTCGTTATATATAACCGTATTGTGAAAAGGGTTATATAAATAAGTGGATGAAAGATATTTTTCACCCGTAGTTATGGTTTTCATAGCTTTAATAACATCATTTTTTACAAGAGAAAAGCTTGCTTGTGAGATGTTTCCGAAATAGCTTGATATATCTATATTGGCAGAAAGCTGATAAACTCTGTATTCTATACTTTCAAGCGTGGTGTCGCAGATATTCTGCACATATTCACAGTTGATTTCAGAAGAATGTTTTTCATCTATATTAATATACTGTGTTATCACATAAAATACAAGTGCGCAAAGTATTAAAACTATTGCAATATACAATCCCAGAAATCGAGAACGGTTTTTATAAAAAAAGTTTTCTGACCTGTCAAATCTGGGTAATTTTTTCAAAAAGAACATTTTCAGCCACCTTCATTACTGATTTTCTTTTTTCGATAGTCATTTGGAGTCATTCCCATATATTTTTTGAAAATTCTGAAGAAATATCTTGAATTTTCATAGCCTGTAAGCTTTGCAATTTCATAGATTTTAATTTCAGGATCACAAAGAAGCTCAGCAGCTTTTTTCATTCTTACCTTAAGCAGATAATCATTGAATTTTTCACCTGTGTATTGCTTGAAACTTCTGGCAAAATAAACAGGATTCAAATACACACTTTTTGCAACATCTTCTCTTGTGATGTTGTTGTGGAAATTTTCGTGTATATATTGCTTTGCCTTTTCCATTACATCTCGTTTATCACCAGTGTTTTCAAGCTCTGCCTGTTCATCTTCGTTGGCTAAGAATTCAAAAATATTGCCAAATTCTTTTACACTTGCGACATTTATAACTATATCAAAATCAAGCAGAAAAGACGGTTTTAACTGTTGATAAAAAACAGGGGTGGAGCGAAAAACAAGATATTCATATATTCCCTCATAGTCGCAGATGTTAAAAACAAAAGTTTCCGGGAAAGACATCGCTATAAGATTATACATAGAAACAGAAAAGGCTTTTTTTGAATAGTTCCATCTTGTTTTTAAGAAATTTTCAAAGTTATTCATCTCTATTCTTACAACATCGCAGGGAGTATTCTCAAATGCGAAAGGGAAGTTGAGTTCAGCTTCTTTTTTCAAGATTTCAGCTTTTGTTATACTGCGTTCACGGATGCACTCTGAAATAAATTCCTGCTGAAGCGTATGAGATTTTTTAGGCAAAAACATTTTTTGCGAATATTTTTCGTCAAGTTCATCTGTAATTCTTTTTAAAGTTTCGTCTAAGTCAGACATCTCAAAAGGCTTTGTGAGATAGTCTTTCACATTATATTTAATAGCAAGCTTTGCATCCTCAAAGTTAGTATATCCACTCATGATAATTACAGCTATATGCGGAAAGTAGCTGTTTATGTAGTCAGCAAGTTCAATTCCCGACATA
>CAZZPN010000247.1:0-1621 GCA_964655495.1 uncultured Oscillospiraceae bacterium | reverse complement strand
AGACTTTTTTGAAAAAAATAACCGCTGACTTTAACTTTGTCAGCGGTCTGAAGTCAAAAAAGACTTGCTTTTTTTGTTATACGCCCCCTCATTTATACGAATGAGGGGGTATTTCCACGGAAATATTTTTTATCATTCGTTTTTTAAGAATAATAAAAAGTATCGAATGGAACAAAAATGTTCCAAGCCAGGAAATCGGGAATGAAACGAAAAGAACTTCAAATGAGGGGAATGCTTTGAATACAGTCGCAATCCATACAAGTCTTATTCCGCATACACCTGCAATTGCAGAAATCATACTGAAAAATGAATAGCCAATTCCTCTTAAAGCACCACTCATGACTTCCATACATCCGCAAAGTCCGTAGGTACACCCTACTATTGCCAGACGGATAATTCCCCAATTTATCGCTTCAACATCGCCCGGAGCATATATACCTATTAAAAATCTTCCGAAAAGCAGTGTTATAACTGCAATAGCTACCCATAAAATACATACGCTTAACAAACAGTATATAACAACTTTGTTTATTCTTTTGTAATTCTTTGCCCCCATGTTCTGACTTACAAATGCCATCGTAGCCTGGAAGAAAGAATTCAGTGCAATGTAGAAAAATCCATCTACGCTGTTTGCAGCCGCACTTCCTGCAATAGCCGCAGAGCCGAAGCTGTTTACACTTGACTGAATAATTACATTTGAAAAAGAAAATATCGTTGACTGAATTCCCGCAGGTACTCCAACAACGGCAATATCTTTAAGATGTTTAAAATGAATTTTAAGCTTGCTTAAATAAAGCTTTGTACTGTCGTTTTCTTTTACAAGGAGATAAACAACGCAAACTGCATTGAAAAACTGCGAAATAATTGTCGCAAGTGCAACACCGTCAGAAGTCATTCCAAGCTTTAATACGAAAAACAGATTAAGCACAATATTTATAATACCTGAAATAGTAATTATATACAAAGGTCTTTTGGTATCCCCTTTTGCACGCAAAATTGCAGCGCCGAAATTATAAAGAAGAACAAATATTTTTCCGCAAAAAGAAATTTGCATATATATTTTAGCATAAGGCATAACGCTGTCCGGAACGCCTGTGAGCCGCAAAAGTGGGTCTGTAAAAATAATTCCTATTACAGAAACAAAAGCACCACAAATTATTGCAGTTAGAATCGTTGTATGTACGATTTCGGAAACAGCCTTGTCTTTTTTTGCCCCCATCGCTCTACCTGCTGCAACACTTACTCCGGCTGATAAGCCCAAAAAAAGATTTAGAAGCAAGGTTATAAGAGAAGCAGTTGTACCAACACCAGCCAAAGCGTCTTGTCCTGCGTATCTGCCAACCACTATAACATCTGCCGCATGATACAGTCTTTGAAGCATGCCTGTAAGCATAAACGGAAAAGTAAATCTCCATATTTTTGTAAATAAAGGTCCTGAACACATGTCAATCGATCTTGATTTTGCTGCCATTTTTGGTACCTCTTTTCATAATAGTTCTGACATATTATAACATAAATTTTATATCTGTAAATGGAAAAAAACGAACAATATGGAATTTTTACAACTTTTTTTCATTTTACTATTACAATACTAACCGCAATATGCTAGAATATCTTTTGT
>CAZZPN010000246.1:0-1630 GCA_964655495.1 uncultured Oscillospiraceae bacterium | reverse complement strand
GAATTTTAAGGTTTTATATTCTTTTTTTGCGGTCTGGAGTTTTTTAACATCCCCTTTTTGTTTTTTTTATTTTTCCATCTATATAACAACACAGTTGATTTCTAAAAGTTTCGCAAAAAATTCAAGCTCGCAAACAGAGGCATTATATATAAATATACTGTGATGTGTGGCACCGTTTATGCTTAGCTTTTCAAGAAACTCTGCGGTTGAAGCGGAGTTTTGTGGACGCATCCAACCACGCATTGAGCCTTCAAATAAATCATTATCAACGGGAAGCATTTTTGCAGGTGCAAGAAGCATTTGATACCCCTCTTTATTACGACTTATATTTACATAAACACCGCTTCCGCTTTTCATTCTTGTATAGCCGACATAGGGGAAGTCTGGCTGTGTGTATTTTGCTTTTGTCCTTCTTATAACAGGTTTTATATCAGCAACGCGATAGTTAACTTCTCCCATATGGCTCAAAAATACCATATTATTATTCCAGTCAGGGCAGAAAATCTCTACAAAGCTAGTCTCCTGATATGAGGATAGAAATGCTGCAGTAAAAGCTGATGTAAGTGCATCTCCTTCTCCTGCATAGCCGATACCTCTTGACATTGCCTTACAAGCCTCAATAAACGGCATTGATTTGAGTGGAAAGCCTTCTCTTGAAAAGTTCAGAAAATTAACCGAAAAAGCTGATAGTTTGTTTTTTTCTATGTATTTTCTCACTGCAAGACAAGATTTTATGTTTTCTTTATATTCTTCTTCAATTATTTCTCCTGAAAATTCAAATAATTTTTCATTTTCAAGTTTTTCTTTTTCAATTTCATTATCGCTTACGGAATTGTAAAATTTTGAAAGCTCACTATCAGAAATATCAAATGCGTCAATACCAAAAAATTCTGAAAGCTCATTGTAAGGTACTGCAAAATCTCCCATTCCTTGAAATCTTTCTCCTACCACTCCCACACGCATGTCTTTAAGTGAATTTGCACAAATTCCTGCTTTGACATATGAAATCGCTTTATCTATACAATCGGAGTGCAGATAATGACCTGCCGCTATTGCGTAGGGTTTGCCACGCTGTTTGAGGAGATTGCACATATCCATAACACCGTGAATGCCATGACAATAGTTAATTTCATCCGGTTTTTGTGTTGCAGTGAACTCAAGTGTTTCTGTTGTATCAAGAACAACTATCGGAAGCTTAGTTGCGCAAAGTGCATCAATGCTTTCAAGCGAGGGGGAATATGCCATATGCAATGTAATTATCGCATCAGTATTTTCTTTTTCAAAAAGAGATACTGCGTTTTGAAACTCGTTTTTTAGTCTGCAGAATGGAGCTTTGATGACCTCAACTCCGCGTTTTTGAATTTCACTTGCAATTTTTACATAAAATGCCTCAAGGCGTGGACGCAGTTCTTGTGCACATTGGTCGTAAAGCTCTATATAAAGCGGTAATAGTCCTATTTTCATTTTCTCATTCTCCTGTTTTAGATTTCAATAATTTGATTTTATTTTTTACTGCCTTGTGTAAAGGCTTCTTTCATATATCCGTCCTGGGATGCTTTTTCTTTTTCCCACTTTAATCTCATATTCTCATAAACTGTATCGTCAATTTCAGGAGTTCCTTTTGAAAAAG
>CAZZPN010000245.1:0-1640 GCA_964655495.1 uncultured Oscillospiraceae bacterium | reverse complement strand
ACGAAGAAAATACCGAAAAATTAATATATCGTTTTGTTATTTCCAAAGACGGAATACATAAGATTTACGGAACACTCAATATCCCCGACATAGAAAACGGTTATAATTTTGAACTTTCAAATATAGAAACAATTCTTCTTAATTTCAGCAGAAACAAAGAAGCAACAAGTGAAAAAAAGAAGCTTACGATAGAAGAAATACGATTAGGGTGCTATCTTTCTGATTACGAAAATGCCGTTGTATCTCAGGCACTTCCTGCATATATGATAAAGACAAATGAGAGAATATATATATACGATGCCAGAGAGGGTGTTGAATCTTCAAACAGGGAGCTTACGATAAAGTAGGGAAAGGAAAAGTGTTATGTCAAAATTTTTAATTATAGATGCCAACAGTATTTTAAACAGAGCCTTTTATGCCATAAGACCGCTTACTAATTCTGACGGACTTAACACAAACGGAATTTACGGGTTTTTAAATATTCTTTTAAAGGAAATAGCCGAAGAAAGGCCCGATTTTATTGCGTGCGCTTTTGATGTTTCGAGAAAAACATTCCGTACAGAAATTTATTCCGATTATAAGGCTACACGCCACGAAACGCCCCTCGAGCTTAAAGAACAGTTTGAGCCGCTAAAAAAAGTGCTTCGTGCGATGAATATAGCTGTTCTTGAAATGCCGGGTTATGAAGCTGACGATATTATAGGCTCAGTTTCAAAAAAGTGCGAAGAAAATGAGACAGATTGCGTTATTCTCACGGGAGATAAAGACGATTTGCAGCTTATCGGGGAGCGTGTTTTTGTTAAGCTCATTATAACAAGAATGGGAAAAACCGATACAACTCTTATGGGAAAACAGGAGCTTATGGATAAGTACGGTCTTACTCCGATGCAGATGATTGAATTAAAGGCACTTATGGGTGATAAATCCGATAATATTCCGGGTGTAAAAGGTATAGGCGAGGTTACAGGTCTTAACCTTATAAAAGAGTATGGCACTTTGGAAAATATATATGAAAATATCGAAAATATAAAAGGAAGCTTACAGAATAAGCTCTCATCGGAAAAAGAAAACGCTTTTTTATCAAGAACTATCGGAACTATTAAGCGTGATCTTGAAATAGAGGGCGAAATTGCAGATTTTGGCGTAAAAGAATATAACAACGAGGCATTAAAAGAAATATTAACATATCTTAATTTTGAAAAGATTTTGGAGAGATTATCTCTCGGAAACGAAAAGAAAGAAGCGCAAAAAAAAGAAATCGTTGTTTTATCGGATGATGATTTTGAAAATGCTGATATAAAAGATACATTTTTGTATATTATTTCGGAAGAAAAAGCATATATAAGCTGTGATAATAATGTTTATCTTGTGTCCGATAAAAATACAAAGTTTGCTTCCATACTTAAAAATGAAAAAATCAAGAAAATTTCTTTTGATATAAAAACTCAGCTTCACAGCGGCTTTGAAATTGAAGGGGAGTTTGCGGATACAGGCATTATGGCATATGTAGTTGATGCAAAAAACACCTTCAATGACTTTTTTAAGTTATTCATACGGTATCTTGATACAGAAATAAAAGATATGACAGAAGCGTGTGCATATATAGCTGAGCTTCATAATAATTTGGAAAAAGAAATCGA
>CAZZPN010000244.1:0-1673 GCA_964655495.1 uncultured Oscillospiraceae bacterium | reverse complement strand
TAATATTTGATATGGACGGTGTTATCTTCGATTCTGAAAAAATATGGATGGAAATGTTTCATAAAGCAAACGAAGCGTTTGATATTTCTTTAAATGAGGAATACCGCCAAAGTACTTGCGGAAAAACCGAGGAGGTCATCAGAAGGGAATTGAAAGAGAAATTGCCCGGACTTGATGCAGACGCATACAGAGATTATATAGTAAACGGTTTTAAAAAAGCTGTAGCTGATGGAAATTTTGAGGTTAAGAAAGGTTTTGACGACCTTGTTTTATATCTTAAAGAAAATAATTGCAAAATCGCACTTGCCACTTCGTCTAAAACAAAGAGAGCCAAAGATATGTTTTTGAAAAAAGGGTATGATATAAACAAGCTTTTTGATGCCACTGTTTTTGGTGAAGACGCAGATAAAAGATGCAAGCCTGACCCATATATTTTTCAGCTTGCGGGAAAGAAACTTGGTGTCAATGCAGATGAGTGTATTGTTATTGAGGATTCAATTAATGGAATCAGAGCTGCTGAAAATGGCGGCTTTGTGCCTGTAATGGCGGTTGATTTAATCCCGCCGGACGAATTTTGTAAGGAAAAGTGCTTGATTATTTTAAATAGTCTTGAAGAATTGGAAAAAATCGAAAAAAGTTTAAAATAGACTTGAAAAAATTTTAAATATGTAGTAGAATATAAAGAGTATTAATTTTTTAAAAGGCGGGCTTATAATATGAAATATATGAGTACAAGGAATAAAGCTGAAAAGGTAAGTGCTTCTTTTGCAATTAAGGAAGGTCTTTCCAAAGAAGGAGGACTTTTTGTTCCGGAAGAATTTCCGGCTCTTACAAATGCTGATTATGATTATCTCAAAAAAGTTGATTATAAAAAGCGTGCAGCATACATACTTAAAAAATATCTCAGCGAGTTTTCGGCTGAAGAATTGGAAGACTACGCACAAAAAGCATACGGTAACGGTAAATTCCCTGAATCTACAACTCCTGTTTACAAATATGATGAAGATACATATTATTTGGAGTTGTGGCACGGTCCTACCTGTGCGTTTAAAGATATGGCGCTTCAGATGTTGCCGCATCTTCTTATTTCTTCTGCAAAAAAAGAGGGCGATACAAGAACGGTTACAATTCTTGTTGCTACAAGCGGAGATACAGGTAAAGCTGCTTTAGACGGTTTTGCCGATGTTGAAGGTTCAAAAATAATTGTATTTTATCCGAAAGACGGTGTTTCTGCAATTCAGAAGCTTCAAATGATAACACAAGAGGGTGAAAATGTGTTTGTAAGCGGAATTAACGGGAATTTCGATGATGCACAGTCGGGAGTTAAAAATATCTTCACAGATGATGAGTTTAACGCACTCTTAAACGAAAAAGGTGTCGTTTTATCGTCTGCCAACTCTATAAACTGGGGCAGGCTCGTTCCGCAGATTGTTTATTATATTTCTTCTTATGTTGACCTTCTTAATCTGGGAAGAATTAAGCTTGGTGATAAGATAAATGTATGCGTTCCGACAGGAAACTTCGGAAATATTCTTGCTGCATATTATGCAAAGAAAATGGGGTTGCCGATAAATAAACTTATCTGCGCTTCAAACAGCAACAATATTCTTACCGATTTTCTGACAACCGGTGTTTACGACAGAAACAGAGACTTTATCCTCACAATGTCTCCG
>CAZZPN010000243.1:0-1686 GCA_964655495.1 uncultured Oscillospiraceae bacterium | reverse complement strand
GAAAGGAAAAGTGTGATACAATTATCTTAAAAAAATGATAATTATATTATACGAGTAAAAATATGAATGAATATTTAAAGAATGCTGAATCGGAAACTTTTGAGCTTATACGGAAGCTTTCCAAAATTCCTTCTCCATCGGGAATGGAACTGAAAAAGGCTGAATTTATAAGGGATTATCTTATAAAAAACAGTGCTGAAGATGTTGTGATTGATGATGTTTACAATGTGTTATATCCGTATAACTGCGAGGGGAAAGATGAAATTATTCTTTTTATGGCGCATACCGATACTGTTTTTCCCGATACAGACGAGATGCCTTTTTGGGAGGACGATGAAAAAATGTATTCGCCCGGTGTTGGGGACGATACAGCTTGTGTTGCAGTTTTGCTGTCTGTTGCAAAGTATATTGCACAAAATAAGCCAAAAAGCGATAAAGGTATCCTGATTGCCCTTAATTCCTGTGAGGAAGGACTTGGGAATTTAAAAGGCATAAGAAAAATAATGGAAAATTACGGAAAAAGAATAAAAGAAGCTTATACCTTTGACGGACAATACACTCACATAGTTAATAAATGTGTAGGCTCATACCGTTATGAAATAACATTCAAAACAGAGGGCGGACATTCGTTTAATGCTTTTGGAAACAGAAACGCAATAAGAGCAATGGCAGATTTCATAAACAGGCTTTACGAATGTGAAATTCCAAAAGAAGATGGTAGCAAGACTACATATAATGTGGGAACTGTTGAGGGCGGAACTTCCGTAAATACAATAGCACAAAGTGCAAAAATGCTTTATGAATACAGGTCGGACAGCGTGGAATGTCTTAAAAAAATGGAAAGCTTTTTTTATGAAACGGTTGAAAATTTCAAAAAGACAAATTTAGCTGATATAGAAGTAAAAACATTGGGCATAAGACCTTGCGCAGATGGTGTGGATGAGAAAAAATTAAAAGAAATTTCCGAAAAAGTAATTGAAATTTCAAAAAAACATTCGGGAGTGGAATGTATAGCAAATTCAGGCTCGACAGACTGCAATATCCCTATGTCAATGGGAATACCTGCAGTATGTGTCGGAAGTTATATAGGAAAGGGAATGCACACAAGAGAGGAATACATAATAAAAGACAGTATTCCGACAGGCTTGAAAATCGCATTTGAACTTATTCTTGGTTATTTTAAAAAATCTGAAGATAAATAAAAAGCTAAAAAAAGAGAACAATTTATACAGGAGGGATATATATGTTTGATGCAGTTAAGGTAAAAAATGATTGTGTAGAATGGATAAGAGATTTTTTTAGAAATAATGGTAACGGCTGTAACGCTATTGTAGGAATTTCGGGCGGAAAGGACAGCTCGGTTGCGGCAGCTTTAATGGTCGAGGCTTTGGGAAAAGAAAGAGTAATCGGTGTTCTTATGCCGTGCGGCGAGCAGCATGATATAGATATGGCGCATCTTTTGGTGGAGCATCTTGGAATAAAGAGCTTTGTTATAAATGTAAAAGATGCTGTTGACGGAGTTATAAAAAATCTGCCAAAAGATATGGAAGTATCAACGCAGACTATAACAAATATTCCGCCCAGAGTGAGAATGACAACTCTTTATGCAGTTTCTCAAAGCTGTAACGGCAGAGTTGTGAATACCTGCAATTTATCTGAGGATTGGGTTGGTTACTCCACAAGATA
>CAZZPN010000242.1:0-1690 GCA_964655495.1 uncultured Oscillospiraceae bacterium | reverse complement strand
CACCCGTAAAAATAGTTTTTTTAGCCATTTATATCAATCCTTTCATTACAAATCAGAAATCTAAGCTCAATTATGTATAAAAATAATCTAACTTTTATTATTATACATTATACTATGTATTTTTGTCAATAAATTAATGCCAAAAAAATAAACAAATTTTTTGAAAAATTTAGATTTTATGTTATACCTTACCGACAATATGGCTTTTTTTTGCTAAATTTAAAAAAATATTGACTTTTCCTTTTTTTGATGCTATAATTTAGACACCACATATTATATTTTAATAAGGATTAAAAAGGGTATTTCTTTGAAATATCTTTATATTGTTGTTCATAAAAACTTTATCACAAAACAGTCTTTTGTTTTGCTAAAAACGCAGGCTGAATATAGTATTGTTTTGTGATAATCCTATTAGAGTATAATGTGTGGTAACATGAATTCTAAGCCGCGTTTTTGATGCGTGGTACAGATTTCTGTTACCACGCATTTTTTAATTTATGTGAGATTTACGAAAGGAGAAGAATAAAAAATGGAAACTGGCTATAAAAATCATACGCTTGGAACGAATGCATTTGTACTGTCAATCATAGGATTTATGACAGGATTAATGGGTATAGGAATTTTTCTTGATATATTAGCTATTATTTTAGCTGTTATCACTTTAAAAAAATCTAAAAGTATATCTATAAAAACAACTTTGCCCAAAGCAAGTATTATTATTTCAGCTACATCATTAGTTTTAATGCTTTTAATGTTTGTTAGCGGTGTTAACCAAAATGGAATAATATCAAAAGAACAGATGCTTGGCGAAATTCAGGCAACAGGTATTGCTTCTATTGAGTATGAGGTTGAAAAAGACGGAAATATAAACATCAGCAAGAAAAAATATGATAATAAAATCATCGCTACAAACGGGATAGTCGTCGATATAGAAGAAGACTATGCTTCGTGTGCGTGTACCTTTGATTATATCGTATTTTCAGCTAAAGCTCTGATATCAGACACAATTGTTTACTTTGCAGATGAAGCAGCCTTGTTACAGCTTCGCAAGGGAGAAAACGTAAATTTATTAGGAAAAATAACAGTGTCAGGCGACCACAGCTTCATATTGGAAAATGCTTATCTTCTTACTGATGAGGAATATGAACAAATAATGAACAAAAAACAAGACTAATGTATCTTGACAAAAAGCAAGAAAAGTGATAAGATATTTAAAAAATCAAAAACAAAGGAGATTTTTAAATATGAACAAGAAAACCATTTCACTTATCGGAATTATTGTCGGAGCTTTATTTATCCTTGTCGGAATTTTAGCTATGTGTGGTGCTCTGGGTGGAGAAACCTCTTACCCTTCAACTGCACCGCAAAACTTTGATTCGGGATATGCTTCATTTGGCGGCGACTATTATACATATTCCGTAAACAATTCGGCTGAAACAGCCTCTGCCGCAAGAACAACAGCAGGCAACCTTGGCGATATCGCTGACTTTCTCAAAGTTTTCTGCGGATTGTTCTCAATAGGCTTCGGACTTTTGGCTATGTGTGCTTTCGGTCTTATCTATGTTGATTGCATTAAAAGGGAAAAAGACGAAAAACCGCTTTCAGAAGAAGAAATTGAAGAATTTTTTGCAATAGCTGAAGGAAGCTTACAGGATGAAGAAATAATTGCCGAAGAAGAAACACCTGCAGA
>CAZZPN010000241.1:0-1772 GCA_964655495.1 uncultured Oscillospiraceae bacterium | reverse complement strand
ACAACGCTTACTATGTTTATGTTTTTTATAATCTCATCCGTTGAAGGAACAAGACAGCACACTCCTCTTATGATAAGGTCAATTTTTACTCCTGCCGTTGCCGCTTCAATAATTTTATCAATAAGTGTTTTTTCAGTAAGTGAATTTATTTTTATTATAATTCTTCCGTTATTATAAAGCCTGTGATACATTATTTCATCATCAATCATCCGAACAAGCTTCTTTTCTATATTGTAAGGCGAAGACACAAGCTTTTCATAAGTATTTTCCACATTCCCCGAAGAAATATTATCAAAAAAGTTTTTAGCGTCGTTTCCTATTGTAAAATCGCTTGTTATTATATTCATATCCGTATAAAGTGCGGCTGTTTTTTCATTATAATTACCCGTTCCGCACTGTGTGATATACTCAACACCGTCTTTTTTTCTCGCAGTAATAAGGCACAGCTTTGAATGGACCTTGAATTTTTCAGGGCCATACAAAACCCTGACACCTGCTTCTTCTAAGATTTCAGAATAATTGATATTGTTCTCCTCGTCAAACCTTGCTCTGAGTTCAACAACACAAAGGACATCTTTTCCATTTTCAGCCGCTTTTATAAGTGTATCTATTATTTTGGAATTTTTATTTACTCTGTACAGTGTAATTTTTATCGAAGTAACATTTTTATCCTCTGCCGCCTCATTTAGAAGCTTTAAAAAGATACGCATACTGTCAAAAGGATAATTTAAAAATATATCCCCCTCACGCACCTTTTTAATTACACTTGTATTATTGAACCACACGGGTAAAACAGCAGTTTTTGGTTTGAATGTAAGAGATGACAAAAAGTCTTTCGGAATTAATTTTTCAAGCTCACCCACAAAATCAAAAGAAAGCGGTATTTTATTTGTAAAAATCATATCGGAATTTTCTTTTTTATTTAAAATAAGCTTTTTAAATTCCTTTGAAATTCTCTTTGAAACCTCATATCTTACAGGAGAAAGTCGTTGTCTTTTTTTGATTATTTTTTTCATACTGCTTCTGTAATCAAATTCGTCTAAAAATTCATTCTCCAATAATTCAATATCTGCGTTTCTTGTTACACGAAGCTTGCATTTATCTATAATTTTATAGCCTTTGAAAAACTCCTCTGCACATTCGTTTATAATATCATCCGTAAGTACAAAATCGTAGCTGTCTTTTTGATTTAATAAAAACGCTTCCTCTAAAGACGGACTTTTAAGTACAAGTCCAAGACAATATTTTTCCTTTTTCATAAGCAAAAAAGCACAGCAAACAGCCTTATTTTCGAGATGAGGAAAAGGATTTTTTGAATCTACAACCTGCACTGAAAGAAGAGGTTTTATCCGTCTTTCATAAATTTTTCTCATCACTTCGGCTTTTCCGCCAAAAAGAGAGGAAACTTTATGAAGCTTTATTCCGTTTTTTGAAAGTTCTTCGATAACAAAATCATATATCTTTTGTTTTTCGCCGTAAAACTCGTGAGTTTTTTTATATATCTGTTCAAGCTGCTTTTCATAAGAAAGTCCTGTTTTATCGTCAAGAGATTTATCGCCTATGAGAATACGGTCCATAATACTTCCGACTCTCACCATATAAAATTCATCAAGATTTGATGTTGAAATCGCAAGAAATCTCAATTTTTCAAACGGAGGTGTATTCTCATAAACAGCTTCTTCCAAAACTCTCTTATTAAACTTAAGCCAGCTTAATTCTCTGTTATCATAAAAATTCAAAGAAAAGACCTCCGATTAAAACATATTTATAAA
>CAZZPN010000240.1:0-1780 GCA_964655495.1 uncultured Oscillospiraceae bacterium | reverse complement strand
ATTGCGGTTGCAAACCAGAAAGGCGGAGTAGGAAAGACGACTTCTGCCATCAATATTGCAGCTTGTATCGGCTCTATGGGTAAAAAAGTTCTTCTTGTAGACGCTGATCCTCAGGGAAATGCAACAAGCGGGGTAGGAGTGGAAAAAGAAAACATAAGATATTCTTTTTATGACTGCCTTATCGGAAATAAAAAAATAAAAGACACTATTGTAAAAACAAACTTTGAAGGTCTTTATCTTTGTCCTTGTAACCTTGACCTTGCAGGCGCCGAAGTAGAGCTTGTGGGAGTTGAAGACAGACAGTTTCGTTTTTTAAAAACAATAGAGCCTGTAAAAGATGAATTTGATTTTATAATTGTAGATTGTCCGCCATCTTTAGGGCTTATAACAGTAAATATTCTTTCAGGCTGTGATTCTGTTTTAATTCCGCTTCAGTGTGAATTTTTTGCTCTTGAAGGTCTAAGCCAGCTTATAGGAACGGTTAATAAAATTAAAAATTCATACAACGAAAGTATAGAGGTAGAGGGTGTTATTCTTACGATGTATGACGGAAGAACAAACCTTACTCTCCAGGTTGCAGGAGAAATTAAAAAATATTTTGGTAAGAAAGTATTTAAAAGTCCCGTTCCCAGAAGTGTTCGTCTGGGCGAAGCGCCAAGTTTCGGTGAACCTATTTTGTACTATGACAAACATTCAAAATGTACTGCTGCATATCTTGATATATCTGAAGATATCATAAAAAATAACAGATAGGAGATTAATATAAAATGTTGAAGAAAAACGGATTGGGCAGGGGACTTGATTCGTTGTTATCCGAAAATGTTTCTTATGAAGATAACAAAGTATATGAGCTTAACATATACGATATTGAGCCTAACCCGGATCAGCCCAGAAAAAATTTTGATGAATCGCAACTTAAAAAGCTTGCCGATTCTATAAATGAGGTCGGAGTTTTATCTCCTATTCTTGTAAGTAAAAAAGAAAACGGTCTTTATGAGATAGTTGCAGGAGAAAGAAGATGGAGAGCCTCAAAAATTGCCGGAAAAAAGAAAATTCCGGCGATAGTAAAAAAATATGAGAAAAAAGAAATAATGGAAATCGCTCTTGTGGAAAATCTTCAGAGAGAAAACCTCAATCCTTATGAAGAAGCTATCGGATACAGAGTTTTAAGAGATAACTTTGATTTGACACAGGAAGAAATAGCAAAAAGAGTTTCCAAAAGTCGTTCCGGAGTAGCAAATGTTTTAAGAATTCTTACTTTGCCGGACTTTGTTATAGAAGAAATAAAGAAAAACACTGTTTCTTTAGGTCATGCAAAAGCATTGATGATGCTTGAAACAGACGAACTTAAAAAAATTCTTCTTCATAAAATTATAAATGAAAAAATATCTGTAAGAGAAGCGGAAGAAACAGCGAAACGCTTATCTCAAAAGAAAAGAAGCACTCTTATAAAGAAAAACTTTAAAAGAGATCCTTATTATATAGATATGGAAAAAAACTTATCGGAAAAATTTGGTTCTAAGGTTTTCATAAAAACGGGTAAACTAAAAAGTAAAATAGAAATAGAATATTATTCAGAAAAAGACTTGGAAAAAATATTAAAAATTCTTTCTAAATAATAAATTTTTTAAAAAAAGAAAAGAGGTATAAAAAAATGCTTGATATTAAGAGAATAAGAGAAGAAAAAGAAAAAATTACTGAACCTTTAAAACAAAAAAGAGCTGATGTTACACTTATAGATAAAGCTATTGAAATAGATGAAAAAAGAAGAAGCCTTACT
>CAZZPN010000239.1:0-1822 GCA_964655495.1 uncultured Oscillospiraceae bacterium | reverse complement strand
TTTCGGAATTTTAGGCTCAACTTCTTCCACAGCCTTTTACATTTTTTCAATATGAAGCGGAGTTGTTCCGCAACAGCCGCCAAGTATTGTTGCACCAAGCTTGGCAATTTCTTTCATCTCTTTTGCAAAGTCATTAACGGAAATATCAAAAACAGTTTTTCCGTTTTCAAGTCGTGGTAAGCCTGCATTGGGGTTTACCATTACAGGAATTGAAGAATATTTAACAAGCTCTTTTACAGTATTCTTCATTTTATCAGGTCCTAAACTGCAGTTAAGACCGAGCGCATCTACTCCAAGTCCTTCAAGCATCGCAACCATTGCTGACGGGTTTGCGCCCGTCATAAGCTTCATACTTTCGTCATAAACATTAGTAACAAAAACAGGTAAATCACAGCTTTCCTTAGCCGCCAGAACTGCCGCTTTGGTCTCATAGCTGTCATTCATCGTTTCTATAAGTATCAAATCCACTCCGCAATCATAAGCAATTTTGATGCTTTTTTTAAAAACCTTAACCGCTTCTTCAAATTCAAAGTCGCCGTAAGGCTTGAGTAATTTACCCGTCGGGCCTACATCAAAAGCAATATAAATTTCTTTTTCCGAAAATTCTGAAGATGCTGCCGCTTTTTTTGCGTTATTCACAGCTGCCTTTATTACTTCTTCGCACACATTCTCATCCATTTTAAGAATATTTGCTCCAAAGGTGTTTGTTGTAATTACATCAGCGCCGTTTTTTATATACTCTTTATGAAGATTTATAATATTTTCTTTATGGGTTATATTCCACATTTCAGGAAGCTCACCGCTTGTAAGTCCCTGGGATTGCAGAATTGTACCCGTTCCGCCGTCAAAGAACAAAAAGCCCTGTCTGATTTTTTTTATTATATCTGTTTTTTTATTTTCCATATTTCAGTTTCCTTTCCGAAAAACGCACTCAGTTTTTTCGCATAACATACATTTATTGTGACATTCACCGTTTTCGTTTTTTCCGATACCGATAATAGCACAAACAGATTTTGAAGGCATCATCATAAAGCTTTCGTTAAGATGTACTCCTGTATTTTTGCTTACATCAAGGTAAGAAAAAATTTCTTCCTGGCACTTTAAATCAAGTCCACCATATCCGGGACTGAAGCGTGAAGTAAGCGCATAATCCCCCACTTGTTTATTTATTATGTCGCACACATAATCGCAATAGCTTTCTATATACGAAGCACCTGCGGCATTTATTGCTACGGCATAAGACATAGATAAAACTGAATGTTTTTTTATAAGAATATCAATTTGACTTCCGATTGTAGCGACCATAAAAGAAGCATATAACGAGTTTTCAAGATGCTTTGCCAGAGAGTTTGATTTTAAAGAAAATTCCCCGAAATCAACTGTATCACCAAAAATGTTTTTTATCTTGGTATATCTCCATACTGCACGGTTATTAAGAGCGTTCTTCACTTCGTTTTCCGCGTTTTTGGCAAGGCTTAATAAACTTGATAAATCTTCATTTCCGCACTCATTACAGCCCATATATCTTAAAATTTCAGAAGTTGAAATTTTAAGATTATTATCTGAATTTTTAAAAATGCTTACAAAATCCAACAAAACACACCTCTTTTAGATTTTATCACACAAAAATAAAAATATCAAGTATTTTTCATATAAAAACAAAAAAGGACTGCAAACAATACTTTTTTTAAAAGTATTGCTCGCAATCCTTTGTTTTTAAAGGTTATTAGCCTTCGTTGTTCATTTTTTCAAAACAAGCACTGCAATAAACAGGTTTGTCGTCTCTTGGAATAAATGGAACTTTAGCTTCTCCGCCACAGCT
>CAZZPN010000238.1:0-1825 GCA_964655495.1 uncultured Oscillospiraceae bacterium | reverse complement strand
AAAACGGGCTGTATCTATCTGACATTTGTTTCAAGTATCGTATTTCACTTGTAAATATTTATATTTTTACCCATATACTATATCTATGATATGCATGACATATCTCCGATCGGTACTAGTATATAAAAAATAAAAAAACAAAAAAGAAGCAAGCACACAAAATAATTCAAAAAGTGTCTGCTTCTTTTTAATAACAATTCACTCTTATCGTAAAACCAAAACCGGCTTTTGTGATTACAACATTGCACCTTTTCCTCTTGGCACAGAAGCTTTATCAAGCAACTTAAACGGTCTTATAAGCTCTGTTGCGAGATTTGCAGTCCTTTTTATCTCAATAGGATGAAGCATACCGTCGCTTTCAATAACAAGGTCAATTTCATTGCTGTTGGAATCGCGGTAGTACCAAATCAAACAATCTTTAGAGTTGTTATGATATGTCTTTATAATTTCCGGCACAATCGTAAATCTGCCTAAATATTATATTCCCTTTGCTACTCTTCTATTGAAATTTTGTATCTTTTTGTTACTCTTATTAAAAACATATAAAATAAGCTATCACCTCGCAAAAATGTCGAATTTGGTCAAAAAAATAAGTAAACTGTAGAGATTTACATATCAACCGTATGGTGTTAGTATAACACTTACAGGTGCCATTGCGGCACCCATATTATTTGTATCTTTTATCCCCATATCAACAATTCTTCCGACTGTTGCGTGAGTAACCTTGACTTTTCCTTTTTTGGATGACAACACAGTTCCACCTGCGCCCGTTACGGTCCATTGTGCAGTTGGTGTTCTCTGTCCACCATAGTTAAGAGGAAAACGATACTGTCGTTCTGCGCTGCAAAAATGGCTGCTCGCACCGCAAAGAACAGTTTGAAAAAAGCCTCCGTCTATCACCATTGAGCCTAAAATCATTCCCTCAATCATCGTTGAACACGCACCATACAAACCAAAAAAAGGAAGCTCAAGCTCTCTTAACGCAAAGTTTGCACTTATACACTGATTGAGTAAATCTCCGCCGAAAAAGCCTTCAATATCTTCGTTTTTATAGTCTCCATTTATTATTGCACCTTTGAGCGCAGTAAGAAGCATACGCATTTCAGCTTTTTCCCAACTGTCTTCCCCAAAATGAGCATCGCCTGTAACCTTATCAAACCATTTTGCCAATGGGCCGTTTCCCTCTTTTTCTCCAACGACACTAAAATGACCTGATATACGGGGCGGATTTTCAAATTTTATTGTATCTTTTCCAATTTTTTTAACCATCTCATTTTCCCCCTACATACCAAAAAAATAGTACACTACTCCGCCAATAATCGAGGTAACAATGCCATAAACTATAACCGGGCCTGCAACTGTAAAAAGCTTTGCGCCCACTCCGAAAATAAAACCTTCGTTTTTAAATTCGATTGCCGCAGAAGAAATAGCGTTTGCAAAACCCGTTATCGGAACAGCTGTCCCTGCCCCTGCCCTTTTCGCAATTTTTCCAAAAATTCCCAAGCCCGTAAAAAGACAGCTTAAAAAAATAAGTGAAATTGAAGCAATAGTTCCCCCTAATTCTTTATCTGCTCCCATATTCATCGCAATATCCGATATTGCCTGTCCGAGCATACACAACAAACCTCCCACCGTATATGCCCATATAACATTTTTTATAACAGGACTTTTTTCGTTTTCACTTACTTTGTCCATATATAAGTCTTTATCTATCTTCTTCATTCTCTTTTTGATTCTGCATACTTTGTTTCTTAACAAAACTTTGTGCTTTATTCCGTTAGTATGCAGTTTTTTCTCCTCTCTTTTTTTCTTTTTTGATTTTGCA
>CAZZPN010000237.1:0-1836 GCA_964655495.1 uncultured Oscillospiraceae bacterium | reverse complement strand
CAGCGATTATCACCGGTGCCGGTTACAGTGTTCTTTCGGATGGAAGATGCGGCTCAATCGGATATGGTATTGCGACAGCTTACGCTAAAGAAGGTGCAAATTTAGTTATAACAGGAAGAAATGTAGAAAAACTTGAAAAAGCAAAAGAAGCTCTTGAAAAAAATTATAACATAAAGGTACTCATTATAAAAGCAGACATTTCTGCAGGTGCAGATAACGAAGCAATAACAAAAGATGTTGTTAAGAAAACTTTAGAAGCTTTCGGAAGAATTGATGTTCTTATAAATAATGCACAGGCATCTGCTTCAGGTGTTCCTATCAGCGAACATACAACAGAGCAGTTTGACCTTGCTATGTATTCAGGATTATACGCAACATTCTATTATATGAAAGCATGTTATGAAGCATTAAAGGAAACAAAAGGTTCAGTTATTAATTTCGCTTCAGGTGCAGGCTTATTCGGTAATTACGGACAGTGTTCTTATGCCGCTGCAAAAGAAGGTGTAAGAGGTTTGTCAAGAGTTGCAGCAACAGAATGGGGAAAAGACGGCATTAATGTAAATGTTGTTTGTCCTCTTGCATGGACAGCACAGCTTGAAAACTTCCAGAATGCTTATCCTGATGCGTTTAAAGCGAATGTTAAGATGCCGCCGGCAGGACACTACGGTGATCCTGAAACGGAAATCGGAAGAGTATGTGTTCAACTTGCTTCTCCTGATTTCAAATATATGAACGGTGAAACAGTTACATTAGAAGGCGGAATGGGCTTAAGACCGTAAAATAAAAAATTATTATGTTTAAAAAAGAGTAATTTGAAAAATTCAAATTACTCTTTTAATTTTATAAATATGTAATTATTTATGTTTTTTTATATACTCAGTAGGGGAAATCCCGCCAACTTTTTTAAAAACCTTCGAAAAATAATGCGAATCTGAATATCCGCACGAAAGTGCAATTTCTGCTATTGATGTTACATTATTTTCAACCAGCTTGTGATAAGCATACTGAATTCTTAAATTATTAATATAGGACTTAAAACTGATATTCATATTTTTTTTGAATAAATACGAAAGATATTTCTCAGTATATGAAAAAATATCGGCAATTTTTTTAAGTGATATATCACTGTCTCTGTAGTGATTATCAATATAATCAACAATCTGTTCAAATAAATTATCATATTTTGGAGTTTTATCTTTAGAATTATCTATAAAAGAAAGTGTATAAAGGAAAACACATTCTGTAAGTACATTTATATTTTTTTTATTGATTCTTTTAATTGAATTATTCCAGAAGTCAATAATCATCTCAAAACCGTAATATACAGGACTAAAAATATTAATACCAAACCCGTTCAGAAAATCTTGTGCTTCAGGCCCTGTAAAGCTTATATAGTAGTATTCAAAATCTTCACTTGCAGTAATTTCATAAAGACCTGCAGGAAAAGCAAAGAAAACCGTTCCCACATCAAGCTTATACTTTTTGTCATGTATTTTTAAAACAGCATTTCCTTTAGTTACTATATGAATACGGAATATAGAATAAAAAAAAGGCTGCGAAAATTTATGAAAGTTTGTTTCATAAACAAAATGTATGAATTTCAAATCTGCGTTGAAATTTTTTTCAGGCATAAACCTGCAAATACCGGTACTCATCTTTAAAAAACTCCTGATAATATATATTATAAAAATTATATCATAAGATTTTACTAAAATCAACAATAAAAGCATTTTTTCTTTAAAAAAATCATAATTTTATATTTACAAAATATTTTTTTAATGATATTATATATATAAAATAAAAATTCTTGTTACATTTAAGAGGAAATAAAATGGG
>CAZZPN010000236.1:0-1838 GCA_964655495.1 uncultured Oscillospiraceae bacterium | reverse complement strand
GCTTTCAAACGAAGATAAATGGATTTTATCAAAATATAATGCTCTTGTTAAAGAGGTTAATGATAATATTGATAAATTCGAGCTTGGTGTTGCAATCAGTAAGATTTACGATTTTATATGGAATGTTTATTGCGATTGGTATATCGAGATGGTAAAACCGAGACTTATGGCAGGTGATGATATCGCTGCACAGAATGTTCTTACTTATGTAATGAGTGGTTTTCTTAAGCTTCTTCATCCGTTTATGCCATTTATAACAGAAGAAATTTATCAGGCACTTCCTGTTGAAGAAGAAAGCATCATGATATCAGAATTCCCTGAATATGATGAAAAACTTGACTTCTCTGATGTTATGGTTAAGGTTGATGAGCTTGTTGACCTTATAACCAAAATAAGAAATGTAAGAAGCGAAATGGATGTTCCGCCAAAGAATAAAATTAATCTTTATGTAACAACAAAAAACAAAGAATTTATTAAAGAATGTGAAAGCTTCCTTGTTAAACTCACATATTCTTCAAATCTTTCTGTGATAGATTCAAAAGAAGAACTTACAGAAAATACAAAAAAATTTGTTAATGTTATTGCAAGTGCAACAGAAGCTTTCTTACCGCTTAACGAGCTTGTTGACAAAGAAAAAGAACTTGCCCGTCTTACAAAAGAAAAAGAATTTTTAGAAAAAGAATTAAAACTTGTAAGAGGAAAACTTTCAAATAAAGGCTTTATAGATAAAGCACCTGAAGCACTTGTAAATAAAGAAAAAGAAAAAGAAAAAGACTTTATGTTGAAGCTTGAAAAAGTTGAAAAAAGCTTGGCTGAATTATAAAAAATATGAAAAATATTTATAATATTTTAGAAAAAAATCCTGTCGTGGTTGCACCCATGGCAGGATTTACAAATCTTCATTTCAGAGAAACATTGAGAAAAAACGGTGCTTTTCTTGCCTTTAGCGAAATGGTAAGTGCAAAAGCTTTGTGCTTTAAAGACCAAAAAACATTTCAGCTTTTAAAAACTTCCCCAACCGATACTCCCCTTTCAGTCCAGATATTCGGACACGAGCCTGATGTTATGGTTAAAGGTGCGCAGATTGTGGAAAATCTCGGTTTTGATATGATTGATATTAACTGCGGTTGCCCTGCTCCGAAGGTTTATAAAAACGGAGATGGTTCTTCGCTTATGTTAAATCCGCATCTTATTTATAAGATTGTTCATGAAATACGAAAAAACACATCTGTAACATTGAGTGTAAAGCTTCGTATAGGTTATGACTGGGATAATGCCAATGTCGTAAAATGTGCATTGTTAGCTGAAGCAGGCGGTGCAGATTTCGTTACTGTTCACGGAAGAACAAGAGATATGCAATATAGCGGAAAATGTGACAGAAGCTATATTAAAGCTGTAAAAGAAGCTCTCACAATTCCTGTAATCGGAAACGGTGATGTTGTTGATAACAAAAGCTATAAAATAATGTGTGAAGAAACAAATTGCGACGGAGTAATGATTGGCAGAGCGACACTCGGGAATCCTTTTATAATAAAAGAAATTCTTAATCCGGATTTTAAAGGGAATTTAAAGGATGGGCTTTCTGAGATGTACAATCTGGTTAAAAATCTTGTTAATTCCGGTGACGGCGATGTAAAAAGTGCAAGGGCGCTTATGCTTTATTATATGAATCATTTTAAAATGAGCCGTGAAGCAAAAATTTTATGCGCTAAAGCAACTAATCTTAATGATATAAAAAAGTTAATTGATATGTATATATAAAAAAAGCTGTTTTTAAAACAGCTTTCAGACCGCTGACAAAGTTAAAGTCAGCGGTTATTTTTTTCAAAAAAGTCTTT
>CAZZPN010000235.1:1453-1868 GCA_964655495.1 uncultured Oscillospiraceae bacterium | reverse complement strand
AAAAGGTGATCAGGAAGCCCAAAGACAGCTCGCAGAAGCGAATTTAAGACTTGTTGTAAGTATTGCAAAAAGATATGTCGGAAGAGGTATGCTTTTTCTTGATCTTATTCAGGAGGGAAATCTCGGTTTAATAAAAGCGGTTGAAAAGTTTGATTATAAAAAAGGCTATAAATTTTCAACATACGCAACCTGGTGGATAAGACAGTCAATAACAAGGGCTATTGCAGACCAGGCAAGAACAATAAGAATTCCTGTTCATATGGTTGAAACCATAAATAAGCTTTTGAGAGTTACAAGACAGCTTCTTCAGGAATATGGCAGAGAGCCTACCCACGAAGAACTTTCAAAAGAGCTTGGAATAAGCGTTGAAAGAGTAAGAGAAATTCAGAAAATAGCGCAGGACCCTGTTTCCCTT
>CAZZPN010000235.1:0-1443 GCA_964655495.1 uncultured Oscillospiraceae bacterium | reverse complement strand
TGAAACACCAATCGGTGAAGAAGAGGACAGCCATCTTGGCGATTTTATTCAGGACGATTCTTCTCCGGCACCGGCAGACAGCGCAACATATATGCTGCTTAGAGAACAGCTTAAAGCCGTTCTTGATACACTTCAGCCAAGAGAAGCAAGAGTTTTAAAATTAAGATTCGGTCTTGATGACGGAAGAATGAGAACTTTGGAAGAAGTCGGAAAAGAATTTAATGTTACAAGAGAAAGAATAAGACAGATTGAGGCAAAGGCTTTAAGAAAGCTGCGTCATCCGTCAAGAAGCAAAAAATTGAAGGATTATCTTGACTAAGCCCTTTTTTCAGACACTAAAAAAATCAAAAAAGAAGTAAATAAAAAAGAATAAAAGTATTGATTTTTTATTAGAATTGTGCTATAATAACCAGATAATAAACAAAAAGGGCTTTTTACATATGGTTTATATAAAAAGACAGGAAGGGACAGAAAAATGATTAAAGTTAGTTTAGGGGCTTTTGACGGCAAGAAATCAATTTATGATGCCGTTAAAGAACAACAGCCGGAAATTTTAAAGGGAATATTGTGTGCAGGAGTAAACGGAAAGACCGTTGATTTGTCTGAATTGACAGAAGGCTCTGTTGAGGTGGAGCTTTATGATTTTAACGATACAGAAGGAAAGAAGGCTTACTGGCATACTACATCTCATGTTATGGCTGAAGCTGTAAAAAATCTTTTTCCTGATGTAAAACTTGCAATAGGACCTGCAACAGACAACGGTTTCTATTATGATTTTGATTGTGAAAAAAGCTTTGACAACAGCGATCTTGATGCAATAGAAGCAGAAATGAAAAAAATAATAAAGAAAAACTCAAGACTCGAAAAGTTTGTGTTATCAAGAGACGAAGCATTAGAAAAAATGAAAGACGAGCCGTACAAGGTTGAACTTATAAAAGATTTGCCCGAAGATGAAACTATTTCTTTTTACAAGCAGGGCGAATTTACAGATTTGTGTGCAGGACCGCACATTACTTTCACAGGTCTTATAAAAGCTTATAAACTTATGAGTGTGACAGGTGCTTATTGGAGAGGTAATGAAAAGAACAAGATGCTTTCCCGTATTTACGGTGTTTCGTTCCCTACAAAAGATGAGTTGAATGAACACATTGAAAAGCTTGAGGAAGCAAAGAAAAGAGACCACAATAAGCTGGGCAGAGAGCTTGAAATTTTCACAACCTCTGAGCTTATCGGTCAGGGACTTCCGATTTTACTTCCTAAAGGTGCAAAAATCATAGAAATTCTTCAGCGATTTGTTGAAGATACAGAATATGAACACGGTTGGCTCAGAACTAAGACTCCTTATATGGCAAAAAGCGATCTTTATAAGGTTTCGGGCCATTGGGATCACTATCAGGACGGTATGTTTATTATGCCGGGCGCAGATGAAAAAGAGACTTTTGC
>CAZZPN010000234.1:0-1891 GCA_964655495.1 uncultured Oscillospiraceae bacterium | reverse complement strand
TGCAGCAACATTTGCTAAAATATCATCTCCATACTGCCCGTATGTGCGCATACTTTCATAAAGTCTTATAAGCTCGTCCGCCTGTTCTTTTGTGAGAGTTGCTTTTCTGTTGATATTTTTTCTGTCATAAAAACAAGCAGAAAGGTCTGTTTTGCTTGTAGAATTAAGCAAACAAAATTGCGGATGAACTTTAAAAACATATCTTTCACAAAAATTCTCACTATTTTCCATAAGCTTATGTATCTCAAACTGATTAACTGCAAAAAGATCGTATTTGTTTGCTGTAAAAACACTGTCGCCAATCAGAAATTTATGGTTGTCCGACATACAAAGAAAAACTTCACAGCAATCATGTATGTGCATTTCTTTTACCTGCTCCTCAGTAGCTGAGTAAAAGACAGCATAAGTTTTAGAGGATACACATTCATCTGTACCGTCCTGAAAAGAATCTGTAAAAAATTTTGCCATACCGTAAAGTTATCCCCTTTCGTTTATTATTAAAACAAATGTTCAATAAGAATTTTAAGTCCCATAAGAATAAGCAATACTCCGCCTGCAATTTCTGCCTTTGATTTGAATTTTGCTCCGAAAATATTTCCTATTTTTATACCAACAATACTTAAAGAAAAAGTAATTATTCCGATAAGTGTTACAGCAGGAATAATCTCTGCCTTGATTACTGCGAAAGTAATTCCCACAGCAAGTGCATCAATACTTGTTGCTACCGCAAGAGTGAGCATTGTTTTAAAAGAAAATGAATCGTCAAATTCTTCACACTCATTTGCTTCCTTTATCATATTAAAACCGATAAGTCCTAAAAGTACAAAGGCAATCCAATGGTCGACGCTTACTATAAAGCGCTCAAATTGCAATCCTAAAAAATAACCTATCAGTGGCATAAGTGCCTGAAAACCACCAAAATATAAGCCTACGCACAGCGCATGCTGCGGCTTTAGCTTTCTGACACTCAGTCCCTTACAGACAGAAACCGCAAAGGCATCCATTGAGAGCGCAACTGCCGTTAAAAAAAGTTCAAATAATCCCATTTAAAAATCACCAATTATCTTTGTTGTATGTACAACACATTTTTAAAACTACTGAATACTGAAAAGCATTTCTCCGTAAGAAGGATACGGCCAGTATTTTCGTCCAACATTCGTTTCAAGACCGTCAACAATCAGCCTTGCATCTTCCATTGTCGTAACAATCTCATCTCTGTAAAAATCGCTAAGCTCATTGACATCTGAAAAGCGGTTTGTTTCTTCAACTCTCTGAGTTAAAGCTGCTGTTATACCGTATAAATTATCTATATCACGAGAGAATCTGTCAATCATTTTCATATCGCTTTTGATAAATTCTTCACCCATGAGATTTTTCTTCATACTTGCCATTTCAACTAAATCTTTTTCATAGCTGACAACAGCAGGAATTATATCCCGTCTTAACATTTCAATAAATGTAAGCGCTTCGATTTTAAGAATTTTACAATAGCTTTCAAGCTGAATTTCACATCTTGATTTAACTTCTGCTTCACTGAATATTTTATGTTTTGTGAAGAGCTCAATATTCTTATCTGTAACAAAAGTTTTTATCGCTTCAGGAGAAGATTTCAAATTGAGAAGTCCTCTTTTCTTTGCTTCTTCAATCCATTCCTTACTGTAATTATTTCCATTAAAAATAATAGCTTTATGATTTTTTATGGTTTCTTTGATAAGTGCTTTTAATTCACTGTTGAAATCTGAAGCATTTTCAAGTCTTGTAGCATATTTATCAAGAACATCGCCAACTATTGTATTTAATACTATATTAGGGTCTGATATTGAAAAAGATGAGCCAACCATACGGAACTCAAATTTATTTCCGGTAAATGCAAAAGGTGAAGTTCTGTTTC
>CAZZPN010000233.1:0-1907 GCA_964655495.1 uncultured Oscillospiraceae bacterium | reverse complement strand
TAAAGACTTTTTTGAAAAAAATAACCGCTGACTTTAACTTTGTCAGCGGTCTGATGGGAATGACTAAGTCATTCCCATAATTTTTTCCTTTTATTTATTTTCAAAAGCTGTATATACTTCCAGTAAAATATCGGGATAATAGGAAAGCTTTGACTTTCTTAAACCCTCTATCCCCATATCGTCTTCACGGTTGATATATTTCACATCACTCCAGCAATTTTTAACAAAATCTCTGTTTATTATTGCATAAGCACCGTTGTAATCGGTGTCAGCTTTTTCAAAATGTATAACTGCCATTTCGTCGTTTCTTTTATCACCCATTGAAAATGCGATAACTTTTCCATCAATTTTTATAAAAGCACCCCGAAGTTCAAGCTCTTTATAATGTGAAAGCGCATTTTTTATTGCATTTTTCTCATATATTATGCTTTCGTCTTCAAGTAATTTTTTTTCGTACCATTTTTTTAAGAATTCCCACACTTCCGAAATATTGCTATCATCGAGTATATGAAACTCATAAGTATAATTTTTTATAAAATTATTTACATGATTTCTTTTTGAATGAAGCTTTTTTCCCGAAAGGGTAGCGAGCTTCTCGGAAAGATAAATATAGTTATCCATATCTCTTTCGTGAACGAATATGAGCCTGTCGCCTGTGTTTTCTTTTGCTTTTTCCACAGCTTCACTGCTCAAACCCACAATTCTGTAATCTGTACCGAAATTTTCTTTTATAAAGTCAAGAAAATCAGGCGTAATACAAAACACACACGGGAGCATAAAATATCTTTTTTTATTAAAATCAATTCCCGTTACCACAAGACATTCATTGTAGAAAAAATATTCTATATTTTCTGCATCTTTCCATAAAAAAAGATTTGCAAAGGTAAGATACTGATTATGAACGACTTGACTTTTATATTTGTCAAATATAGGCTTATCAGATATCTCTATTTTTTTTAATTGCATATTTTCTTCCTTATTTCTTCATGTATATCTTCGATTGTTCGTATCTCATCACCGTCAAAACACTTCACTTCGTCCCAAGCATATTTTTTGGAGACAAAGCAGGCATTATCGTAGCATTTTTTCATATAATCGCAGTCACGCTCGTGAATATCCTTTGATGCTTCGTCAGTAATTTTATTTTTTCTGTTTTCCATCAATTTTTTTGCAAGGTCAAAACGCATATTAAGGAATATCACCTTATCGGGTTTCGGAAGTCCCATAATGTTATATTCAAAATCATAAAGCCAGTCAAGAAACTCATTTTTTTCTGCTTCATTTTCGTATTTTGCCGCCTGATGAACCATATTAGAAGTCACATAACGGTCAAAAATGATAATGCTGTCATCCTTTTTTATGAAGTCTTCCCATTTTGTTTTATAGGAAGCATATCTGTCAGCCGCATAAAAAACAGAAGCAGTTTTTGCATCGACGCTATCTGCAGTATCGCCAAAATCTCCCGCTAAATACATTCTTACAAAAATGCTTGTCTCACTTTTGTAATCGGGGAAAGTGAGCTTCATAACATTAGTATTCTCTTTTTTTAAAAATTCATACAGAAGGTCTGTCTGCGTCTGTTTTCCACTTGCATCAGTACCTTCAATAACAATAATTTTTCCCATTTTTACCTCACAAAAAATTGGTCTATAGATTGTTGAGTATGGTTTTTAGAAAACCTTGAATTTATATCAGAATTTTTTTCTTTTAGGGGAAAGGGGGAACCTTTCGGTGTTTCCCCCTTGTTCCCCTAAGACCCATAGCCATCGGAGATATAAACCGAATGTGCCTTATACTTGCTAAATTTTTATAATTTCAATTTGTCGTCCTCGAAAGGCGACAGCCTGTCTTCGTCCTCCGCACTAAAATTTTAATAAATTTTTCTGCGTATAAGGTCGGAGAGTTTA
>CAZZPN010000232.1:0-1908 GCA_964655495.1 uncultured Oscillospiraceae bacterium | reverse complement strand
TGCCTATTGTTCTTGCATATCCTGCCGAAAGCGGAAAATGGTCATATCCCCAACCGCCTGTCGGTAAGCTTTCAAGCTCTAAATGAGTGTTCATCTTAGCTAAATCGCGTCTTCCTCGTCTTATATGCCCGCCATTATGGAAAACAGGAAGTCCTTTTTTGTGTTTATCTATCGCTTTTCTTACCTCGCTTGTATAATTTGCATATACTCTCTCTCCGAGTTCAAGCGCATTTTTTCTGTCATATGGGTCTTTACCTTCTGAAAGCATTGTATTAATACAATTCTGACAATAACACTCTCTCACACCAACAATATCAAGGAAAATTCCGTCTGCATCATATCTTTCGCAAACTTCTTCGATCTGCTTTAACAAATATGGCAAATAGGGTGAGTTCATGCACATTACATGGTAACCCGGTCTAGCAAAATCAGGTGTCCAGGGAATTGACTCGTCTTTATTTCTTACAATCCACTCAGGATGGCGTCTTGCCATTTTTTCATCTAAACCTGCAGATAAATAAACAGGTGTTTTTACATTTATCTCGTGTGCCGCTTCAATCTGCGCTTCAAGTAAATCAAATTTCAATTCAGGGTGCATTTCATTAGCATCCGACGGATGATAAGCCCAGCCGTGATGACATTTAGAAAAAACGGTTATCGAGTCAACATGACCTGCTTTAAGTGCCGCCTGAAATTCTTTTTTATCAAATTTTTCACCTATCCCCTTAATTTTTTCCGATGTGTGAAAATCAAGGTGAATTTGTCTGTAATTCATAATTTAGCTTCTCCCTTTATAATATTAATAATTTAAAAATTCTATGAAATATTTTATAGTAGCTACAATGAAAAGTCAACTGACCATTTTAGAATAGAATATGACTATTCCGAACATCTTATCATAGCGTATATTTTTTTATATCAAACATATGAAAGTATTGATGAAAAGTTACCTTCGAGGCAGATTTTTTCATTTTGTGCCGGAATAAAAATACTGTCGCCTTTTTTGAAGGTCAATTTTTTTCCGTTAACTGTAAGTTCACCCTCGCCCTCAAGAACAATAAGTGAATGAAAAGTATCGGGATTTAATGTAAACTCTGCTTTCCCGTTAACTTCAAGCTTTTCTGTACTAAAATATTTGCATCTTGAAAGGATTTGCTTTTTATAGTTTTCTTTTTCTTCAGGTGATGTTATTTCATAATTTTCAGCCGTTTTGAGTTTTGAGGTAAGGAGCGCTTTTTCAATATGAAGTTCTCTTGTGTTTCCATTTTTATCCTTACGATTATAATCATAAACACGGTAAGTTGTATTTGAATTTTGTTGTATCTCGCAAATAAGGTTTCCTGGACCTATTGCATGGACAGTTCCGGCAGAAATAAAGAAAACATCTCCCTTTTTTACATATTCTTTATTTAAAACCTCAAGCAGAGTATTTTCTTCTATTCTTCTTTTATATTCCTCTCTTGTTATCTCATATTTAAAGCCGTAGTATATATATGCATCTTCTTCGCAATCCATTATATACCACATTTCTGTTTTGCCGTACTCTTTTTCATTTTCAAGAGCAAACTCATCGTCGGGATGCACCTGAATCGACAAGCTGTCTTTCGCATCTATAAATTTAATAAGAATCGGAAAAAAATCAAACTCTGCTCCGTTTTTTCCTAAAAGTAACTCACGGTCAAGATTTATATAATCATTAAAATTCATACCGTTATATTTTCCGCTTGAGACAATGCTGCTTCCGTCTTTATGAGTTGAAAGCTCCCAGCTTTCCGCAATTTTATCATAATCACATTTTTTGTTATATTCTTCTCTTAATTTTACTCCGCCCCAAAGATAATCTTTAAACTGCGGAGAAAGCATAATTGCATCTTTCATATCTGTATAGTCCGTTTTTGTTTCTTTATT
>CAZZPN010000231.1:0-1910 GCA_964655495.1 uncultured Oscillospiraceae bacterium | reverse complement strand
AAATTTACTGTTTCAAAATTTGCAGGTGCATTTTTGGAACAATTTATATAACAGTAAGCAGGATTAATTTTTTTAATAAATGTCTTCAAAATCTTACTGTATTTTATTTTAGAGGGAAGTTTTATAAAATCTGCAGTTATATTTTTTTGTGAAAGCTGTTGAATTCTTTCTTCTTTTATATTTCCTAAAAATAAAAAGCTGTTGTCAAAATGTGTGATTTTAAATACAAGAGAACAGTTTTCACTGTCGTTTTTAAAAGCTGTATTATCACAGCCAAAGAAATCTATGGTTATATCATCAAGGGAAAGCAGTTCTTCTTTTTCTATTGAGAGGGGAGTAATGTTTTTAAATTTCAGAGTTTCGTTATATGTTTTATATAATCGTGAATTTTTTGGAACATAAGACGGCTGAACAATGTTTTTTACATTAATCTTTCTTAAAATTATACTTGCACCGCCTAAATTATCATCCGAAAAATCAGTTAATATAAGATAGTCTATCGTTTCTGCGTTTTTTTCTTTTAAAAATTCTACTGTTTCTTTGATATTTTCTTTTTTAGCGCAATTTATAAGAATGGTTTTCTCTTTTGTTTTTATAAGGTGAAGCTCACATTCTTCACATTCTTTTGATAACATTGTGAGTTCACTTTTTGGAATGATATTTTTTTCATTATTATCTTTTTTCTCACAGCCGCAAATAAATGTGATAACTAAATATAAGATAAAGAAAACCAAAAAAAATTTCTTAAACATTTTTTATCATCCTTTCAGTTATAAAAATTATGCGTAATAACTTAAAAAGATGAAAACTTTTCTTTTAGATTATATCATTTGTACGCTCTTTTGTCAAGAATATTTAACTTCTTGGGCGAATAGTATAAAAAGAGAAATAAAACACGAAAGGAAGCAAATGAATTGAAAAAGAATTTTATAATCACAGTAAATAACTTCATGAGAAAAACAGTTGTCTTTTTAATACTTATTGCAGTGAGTGTACTTTTATATAATTTCGGAATAGTTAAAAATACATTCAGTGCTATGGCGAGAGAAGCTGTTTTTATGGAGGGGAGAGATAATTTTTCGGATATTCTTATTCCAAAAAACAGTGATGTTATTTCTATGCTCACCAATTCAAAGCAAAATCCTGTAAATGTAAACAATAAAGAAGAACAAGAAGAAAATGTACAAAATACGCAGAATACACAGAATGAAGCTGTGAAAAGTGAAAACATTGAAAACGAGCCTGATAATGTTGACTTTTCTAGAGAAAAATCTTCGATAAGTGTTGTAAATAATAATATTATAGTATCAAATGCGGCAGGTAAAAGCTTTGATATAAATAATATTCTTTCGCTTCCGCTTCAATTTAAGAAAACAGATGGATATAAAGTCCTTATTATACATACTCACACAACAGAGAGTTATATGCCTGATGACAGAAACAACGACCCGACAAAAAACATCACAAGAGTGGGCGAGGAATTTGCAAAGGTGTTAAATGAAAAGGGAATAAAGACATTACATGAAAAAACTGTTCATGATATACCTTACAGCAAATCATATATAAATGAACAAAAAACAATCGAAAAAATTCTTTCGCAGCACCCCTCGATAGAAGTTATAATAGATGTACACCGTGATGCACTTTATAATTCAAATAATAAAAAAATAAAGCCTGTTACGGTTATAAACGGGCAAAAAGTTGCACAAGTAATGCTCGTGTGCGGAACAGATGCTATGGGCTTACCGCATAATAATTGGAAAAGCTGCTTTTCCTTTGCACTTAAAATTCAGAATGATATGAATAAAAATTATCAAAACTTTGCACGCCCTGTTAATTTAAGAGAGGAACGCTTCAACACACATATGACTGCAAATTCCGTGATTTTTGAAATAGGAGCAAACGGAAAC
>CAZZPN010000230.1:0-1937 GCA_964655495.1 uncultured Oscillospiraceae bacterium | reverse complement strand
ATGGTGGGTTTGTCAGTAGTCTGAAGCCGTTTAAAAACGGCTTCTTTTGTTATTTTTAATAATTTTTTTGGTTTTTGTGTTTTTTTTAGTTTCGTGTGTTTTTTTACTTTTAGTTTTTTCTGCTGAATTCTTTTTTTCAGTAAGCGCTATATCAACAGACAGTATTCTTCCTTTAAATGTCATTCCGCAAAGATTATCACATATTTCTTTAGCATCACTGTAAGGAACATCTACAAATGAATATTTATCAAAGACATCAATGTTAGAAACCTTTATTCCTCTTAAAGTCGGATGGTCATTAAACAAATCCTCAATATTTCTTCTGCGCACCTTATCCAGACTTCCTACATTAAAAAATAATCTTGCAATATCATCTTTTTTATTTGCTTTTTCTTTTGCGGATGTTTTTTCGTTTTCCTTTGAAATGGAAGCTGTCTTTATTTTCTGCGGCTTCAGCTTCATATACAAAAGGGCTGCTGCTATATTTTTAATATCAAATTCGGAATCTTGATTTTGTTTACTTTCAATAAGAGAAAGAAAATATGATATATCCTCGCTTTTTGAAACTGCTTCCGCCTTTTTGATAAGTTCATCTGCCTTTTTTCGTTCAATTTCATCAAGAGAAGGTCTTTTCATAGGAAGAATTGTAGTTTTTGTGTATTTCATTATCTCCCTAAGTCGCCACATTTCTTTATTTGAAAGAAATGTATATGAAATTCCTTCTTTGTTTGCACGACCTGTACGCCCTATTCTGTGAACATAATATTCGTCATCAAGAGGAATATCATAATTAAAAACAGCGTCAATATCATCAACATCAATCCCCCTTGCAGCTACATCGGTAGCAACAAGAATATTTACATATCTTCCCCTGAATTTACTCATTACCCTGTCTCGCTGAATTTGCTTCATATCGCCGTGAAGTGCTTCAACTGAGTAGCCTGCTTCAGTTAATTCCTCACACAGCTCATCAACTCGTTTCTTGGTATTGCAAAAAACAAGACTCAATTCATACTTATTAAGGTCTATCATTGCTTTTAACAAATCAGCCTTCTGTGCATTTTTCACTTCAAGATAATACTGCTTTACTGTTGAAACGGTAATCTCTTTTTTCGTTATTTTGATTTTCTTGGCATCCTTTTTGAGAAACTCTTTTGCAATTTCTAAAATCTCAGGGCTCAAAGTAGCGGAAAACATAGCTGTCTGGACATTTTGGGGAACATTTTTAAGTATCGTTTCAATATCTTCACGAAATCCCATATTAAGCATTTCATCAGCTTCGTCAAGAACAACTGTCGAAAGCGAAGAAAGAAATATCTTTTTTCTTTTAAGATGATCCATAAGACGCCCCGGAGTTGCAACAATAATCTGAGGCTTATCTCTCAACGCACTTATTTGTATTTCAATATTCTGTCCGCCATATACAGCAAGGGATTTCACTTTTTTCTTATATTTTGTAAGCTTGTTAAGTTCATTTGTAATCTGGATGGCAAGTTCTCTTGTAGGACACAAAATAAGTGCCTGAACTGTATTTTCATCCTCTATTATTCTTTCAACTATTGGAATTCCGAAAGCAAAAGTCTTCCCCGTTCCCGTAGGTGCCTGAGCTAAAATATCTTTAAAAAGAAGCATCGGTTCAATACTTTCTCTTTGTATTTCAGTCGTTTCAAATATTTCCATTTCGGAAAGTGATTTTTTTATCTGGGGACATATATCTAAATTTTCAAAAAGCAAGTTATCCATATTTTCTCCTATGTGTTTTAAAATTTTTATGTATTTATTATAACACAACTTAGATTAAAGTCAATTACGAAAACAAAAAAATCAAAAAAATTCAAAAGTTGATTCTTTTTTTAAAAAAAGTATTGACAAACAAAAAACTTTGTGATATTATATACAAGTCCTTTGAAAAAAGGAAACCTTTTTGGGAGCATAGC
>CAZZPN010000229.1:0-1954 GCA_964655495.1 uncultured Oscillospiraceae bacterium | reverse complement strand
GAACAGAATCAGAAAAACAACAAAAAAAACCAGAACAATCAGCAGGAAAACCAGAATAAATAACAATGTTATATTTCTAAAAAATGGGGCTGTTTAAAAACTATTTTTAAACAGCCCCATTTTTTGCATCAATACAGTGATTAAAAATATAGCTTGACAAATTATCTTAAAAATTATATAATTTTCATATAGTATATTATGCGAGGTTTTTATTATGTCAGAAACTAAAACAAATACCGGCGATTTTTTATGCCCGTACAGTTCTCATGTCTTTTTGTTTCCGTTTATCTGGAACGATAAAAATATTTCCTTTTTAAAATACTGCGATATAGTGGAAAAAAAGGGTTGGAAAAATATTGATGTAAAAAGCCATGACAATATAACGCCTTATGATATAGAGAAAATATCTGTTGAGGAAAAGTTTCAGCAAATGCAATATTTTACTCCGTCGGCGCAGAAGATTGTCTTTAATATGGGGACTGATTATGCAAGAAACTATAAATATCCGTTTTTAGAAGGTGCATATGAGCTTTCTAAGGGAGAGCTGACCTACACGCTGAAATTAAAATCAATTAACTTGAAAATATGCAATACGGGAATTGGAATTTTATATTTTGAAGCCGAAAATGATACATATACCGATATTGAAACCGTAAAGAAAATAAATGAGTACGGCAGACGAATTTTTCCGCCGTATTTTGCCGATTCAAAAAACGGAAAAACAATACCGTATATTGTTGCCGATAAGATAAAAATGGTTATTGATGATAAAGAAAATATAACTGTTTTTGAAAATGATTTTCTTAAAGAAAGAAATTTCGATGTCCGCTATATTCCGGGATTTTTAAAGGCACTTTTGCCGGAAAGTGAAGAGAACGCAGTTTTTCCTGCTGTTGATGACAGAATGTTTGTGTGCTGCGTTGTAAATGACAAAGAATATTCTTCCAAGGTGCTTAACTATGACAGCGATACAAAAAACGAACGGGAAAGCCTTAGTATTGCAATGGACTTATATGAATTTATAAATATTGACCTTCCCGGCGATTGTACCTGTCCTACAAAAGAAATGCTTTACAGTTATTTAAATCAAAATGTATATTTAAGATGGGGAAGCAGGGGAACACTCTATGCAATTTCAAATCATTCATTTATGTGTCTTACAACGGGAGAAGTAGTACATATTAATGAAAATTTCCTTAATTTATATGTTCATATGGTGATAATTTCTTTGGCACAAAGAGCATCAATCATATATTTTGATACGCTTTCTTCCGAAATTTCAAACCCATTTGCAAGTGGTAGAAAGAAAATCAAAAATAAAGTCCTGCTTTCTTTGCAGGAAAAATATATTGCGTTTCTTAATCAGTATATGAATATTGAAATAACCTGTCAGGAGCCGGGAATTGCGCTTTATGAGCTGATGAAAAAAACAATGTATATACACGACGATAATGAAAAGCTTCAAAATCAGATTGAAAGACTTTACGAAGCTGCTAATGTGTCTCAGGACAGCAAATTTAACAGATGGGCAACTGCATTTGCCCTGATTGCTATTATTACCCAAATTATTGATGGATGCGGTGGTTTTTCAGCTTTTATGAATTGGTTTTGGAAATATTGGCTTAGCTTTAAAGATTTTATAGGTAATTTGTTTTTGTAAGATGTAAAAATGGGGGATGTTAAAAAATTCCAGACCGCAAAAAAGAAAAAGAACCCTTAAAATTCTATGAGATTCAAGTTTAAATTTATTATGAAAACAAAGAAAAGTACAAATTTTGACTTTTTGATAATAATTTTCTTTTTTTGCTATGAAAAAACCTCACCTCTCGATGTACCTTTGTACACCTTCGGGTGTCCCAAAGCTTTGCTTTGGCTCGGTTTTTCCATTCTGAAGCTTTTTTTCCTATCCCCTAAAAAAAAGGAGCTGTTTAAAAATAGTTTTTAAACAGCCCCT
>CAZZPN010000228.1:0-1967 GCA_964655495.1 uncultured Oscillospiraceae bacterium | reverse complement strand
CATATAGAATTTTGCTCCTTTTTTCAATTTTACAATAATATTGTGTGCAGGTAAGGAATTTTTATGTAAAGAAAAAAATGGCATTTTTTTAAAAATTAACAAAAAACAACTATCTCTCTTTTCTAAGAAAAATAGTTGTTCTAATTAATTATTTATTTTTTACATACGGAGTTTTCTCTGAAGTAAGCTCCAATATATAATCAGTTGAAACATTATAAAACTCAGCTAATTTTATAAGAATATCAATAGGAAGTTGCCTTTGCCCGTTTTCATACTGGGAATATGTATTCTGTTTTATATGAAGATAGTTCGCAAGTGTGCTTTGCTTTATATCAGCTTCTTCACGCAATTCTCTTAATTTCATACAATATCCCCTCCTAACAACTATTATTATACATAATTTTTAAATAAATATTGGCTTTTATCTCATTTTGTGATAAAATCATTTATATTTATATATTAGATTTCAGAGGTAAAAATATGAAAATCCAACTTTCTCCGGGCAATTACGGAAAAGACTGTTTAGGAAACGGAAAACATTTTGATAATAAAGGTGAATTAATAGAATGTGAATGTGATGAATGTAATTTTATGTTGCTGTGTATTGATAAAAATTTCAAAGGAAAAACTCTCACAGAAAAAGAAGCAGATGAATTGCACTTCTCACTAAAATATATTAACGAAGTATTCAACCGCTTTTCATCAATTATCCCACCTTTAAAATATTTTGACGAATTGGAAAAATACGAAGAAGAAACATAAAAAACAACTATCTCTCTTTTCTAAGAAAAATAGTTGTTTTTATATATTTGACATAGATATTTAGCTTTTCAAAAGCACTTCAAGTGCGAAGTAAAAATAGTGCAGAACGGACAAACTGAACCCGCAGGGGTAACCCGAAGCTGTATGCGATACAGCGAGCGGTGAAGTTTGTTCGTAGCATAAAGCAATTTTTTATTTCTTCTGCCAAACTATAAGTTAACACAAAACGATATATGTTTTTCCTTGCTTTATGCGTTCTGTGCATTTTTACAATGCACCTTTTTGGATTAATCAATTATTCTTACCCTTACAACACCGTCAATCTTCATAAAGTCATCAACCATTTCAGGTTTTATTTCGCCTATAACATCAATCATCGAACAAGCGATTTCTTTATTTGATTTATTTATCATATTTTCGATGTTCATAGAAAGCTTTGAAAATTCATTTGTAATCTGTGAAACCATAGACGGAACATTTTTATGGAAAACAAGAACTCTTTTTCCCTCGCCTCTCGGCATAGAGATATTCGGATAGTTAACAGAGTTAACGATATTTCCGTTTTCTAAGTATTCTTTTGTCTGGCGTGCAGCCATCTTCGCGCAATTTTCTTCTGATTCATGTGTCGAAGCGCCAAGATGCGGCAACGCAATAACACCTTCAACATTTGCTATATCGTCATGCGGGAAGTCAGTAACATATTTCGCAATCTTACCGCTTTTTAAAGCTTCTTTTACAGCTTCTTCATCGATAAGACCGTTTCTTGCAAAGTTAAGCAATTTAACGCCGTCTTTCATAAGAGAAACACCTTCAGCATCAATGGTGTTTTTTGTACTTTCCATATACGGAACATGAATTGTTATATAATCCGAATTTTCGTATATTTCTTTAAGTGTCGTTGCTTTTTTTACATGCTTTGAAAGCTTCCATGCAGCATCTATTGAAATATAAGGGTCATATCCTATAACATCCATACCGAGCTTTATAGCTTCATTGGCAACCATATTACCGATTGCACCAAGACCGATAACGCCAAGTGTTTTTCCTTCAATTTCATTTCCTGCAAAGTTGCTTTTTCCTTTTTCTACCTGCTTTGCAACATCTTCTGTAAGAGTTTTTGCCCACTCAATTCCACCAAAAATATCACGCGATGAAAAAAGAAGTGCCGCAATAACAAGCTCTTTTACCGCATGTGCATTTGCACC
>CAZZPN010000227.1:0-1968 GCA_964655495.1 uncultured Oscillospiraceae bacterium | reverse complement strand
TAAGGATATGCTGCGCTTTAAGTGTTGTTTTTGTTGCGTAAGGAAGTGTCATAAAAATTTCTTTAAGTTCTTCGTCTGTCGGAGTATATAATTTTGAAATATTTTCGCTGATATTCTTGTACGCATAATAATATTTTAAAATGTTTTCCTTAACTCCATCACTGTCCTTCAATGTTTCAACCGGTGAAAGAGTATTTATCGGATTTTCTTTATAAAATTTTTCAAGAGTTTCTTCCGACATATCAATTCCGGAATCATAAGCAAGTTTTACAATAGCATCGTTTAATAAAAGGTAGTTATCCAATGAAGAAAATTTTTCTGATATTCCTGCAGACGCATTTCCCTGATAAACAAAGTTAAGGACATCCCAAAAATCATCTTTATTAACTTTTTTATCACCGTAAGTCATAAAGCTGTCATCTTTGTTATATGACGGTGAATATAATCTTAATGAAGAAGTTTGCGATTCAAGGTGCATATGAGAAGTAAGGGCTTCTATACTCTCAAAAGGAATATAAGTTTTATTATTTGCAATAAATGACTGTCCTTCTATTTCTTTTCCGTCAATTATAATTTTTGCTGAATTGAAATACGCAGAAAGCTGAGAAGCGGAAGTTATTTCTTTATTAAAATATTCTCCGTTATATTTATCGCTCTTGTCTTTTCCGGTAGTAATATTGACAGTTCGGGTGTCGTTATCCCAGATAACTTCTGCACCAAGAGCTTCAGCAACATCTCTTACAGGAACAAAAAGTGCATTACCAAAAACATAGGTTTCTGATGTCAGATATGTACCGTCTGCTTTTATACAAAAGGCATCTTTAGCTGTTTCGATAGGTGTCATTTCAAATGCTGACGCACCTACAAAAAGAAGACCGCTTACAAGTAAAGCTGATATTAGCATCTTATTTATTTTCATATTTTTTTCCCTTTCTTTTCTTGTATTTTCAACATACTTTATTATTATAACAAAAAAATGTTACTTTGTCTATATTTTTTATAATTAATTTTTTAAATTTTTAGTATTCATCTATAAAAGAATGAGCTTCCCCGTCTTTTTTATATCCTATAATTGTTTTTAAATTCACATTACAGGTACTTTTATAGATATTATAACAAACATTAGGGTTAACTTTTTTCATTTGTTTTATAAGATTTTTCATTTCAAGTCTTTTTGATAAGCCTTCGTTTTCTTCGTTTGATATATTTTCTGTAAAACGACAAGCACAACGGATAAATTTAAGACCGTTATATTCACTCCAGGAGATAACATCTTCTTCGTTAACAAAATAAAGCGGTCTGATAAGCTCCATTCCTTCAAAATTTGTCGAATGTAATTTTGGCATCATAGTTTTAAATTCACAGCCGTAAAACATACTCATCAAAACTGTTTCACACACATCGTCAAAATGATGCCCCAAAGCTATTTTATTGCAGCCTAAGCTCTTTGCAAAGCTATAAAGGTTTCCCCTTCTCATTCTCGCACATAAATAGCACGGAGACTCGGTAACAGTATGAACAATATCGAAAATCTGTGTTTCAAACATTTTTATCGGAATATTAAGAAGCTTTGCATTTTCTTCAATTTTAAGCTTGTTTTGTTCATTATATCCCGGGTTCATCACGATAAATTCAAGTTCAAAATTTGTATGACCGTGTTTTTTTATTTCCTGCATACATTTTGCCATAAGCATAGAATCTTTTCCGCCTGAAATACAAACTGCGATTTTATCGTTTTCTTTTATCATTTCAAATTCACTTATTGCGGAAGTGAATTTTTTCCATATTGTTTTTCTGTATTTTGTTATTATACTTCTTTCAATTTGCTGATATTTTTCAAGTTGCTTCATAATCGTGTACCAACCTGTTTTTTTGAATTTAGTAATGCAAGATTGTAATTTGAATATGCTTTATCAGAGGATACATCTTTAATTATATTTATATTTTTCGGAAAAACATATTTTTCAT
>CAZZPN010000226.1:0-1969 GCA_964655495.1 uncultured Oscillospiraceae bacterium | reverse complement strand
TATATTAAATCTTAATAAAGCTTAAGTTGCCTGAAGCCTTTTTCTTCGGGGCGAAGTGTACATCCACTTAAAGGAATTGATTTTGCATAGTAAAATTCAGGTTCCTTGATTTTTGTTTCGCTAAGGAGCGCCGCACGCTTTATTTTTGCTCTTGTGAGCCTCATAGCCTGAACACCTATCGTATCTTTTGTTGATTTTAGGTTGACAAGCGATGTGTTAAATATAAGCACCTTGTCCTTATCGGAGAAAAGTGCAAGGTCGCAGTCTTCTTCGAGCTTGAACATTCTTACAACAGGAGAAGCATTTGAATATGCTTTTATAAGACGCTTCCTGTTTGTTTTTGTCTGATAAGAGCTTAACGGTACCTTTGCGACTTTTCCATTTTCAAATACAAAAATAAAGAATGCTTTATAGTCCTTTGTTGTGAATACATTGACAGGTTTTTCGTCTTTTTCCATCTCTAAAAGTGACGGCAGATATTCTCCGTAGGTCGAAAGCTTTGCATCGGGAATGGTATAAAGCTTTTGTTTATACGCATTGAACTTATTTGTAAATACAAGTATTTCGCCTGAATTTGTTTCGTCTATTTCGTAAGAAACCTTGTCGTCTTCTTTTAATTTATGCTCGCCTCCTGCACGCAAAGAAACAAGCGGAATTTTTTTGATATAATGCTGTTTTGTTACAAAAAGCTTTAAGTTGTAATCCTCAAATCTTTCCGAATCATCAAAATGTTCAACTTCAGTTTCGTCAATATAGTCGGTCTTTCTGTCTTTTCCGTATTTTTCTTTAACCTGCTCAAGTTCACCGATGATTACTTTTTTAATAGCCTTTTCGCTCTTTAAAGTAGCAGTCATTTCTTCAATTTCCGCTTTTAATTTATCAACATCGGCGATTTTATCAAGAATATATTTCTTGTTAAGGTTACGCAATTTTATTTCTGCTATAAATTCAGCCTGTATTTCGTCAATCGAAAAGCCTTTCATAAGGTTTGGAACAACAAATTCGTCATCCTCTGTTTCACGGATTATTGCGATAGCCTTATCAATATCAAGAAGTATCTTTTTAAGACCTTCAAGAAGATGAAGTCTGTCTTTTTTCTTATTTATCTGGTAGGTAAGTCTTCTTTTTACACAGTTTATTCTAAAATCGCTCCACTGTGCAATTATTCCGCCTACGCCGTAAACATCAGGTTCTTTGTCAATTATGATGTTGAAGTTGCATCCGAAGCTGTCCTGAAGGGGAGTAAGCTTAAATAATTTAAGCATAAGATTATCAGGATCAGTTCCTTTTTTAAGGTCTATTGTAAGCTTAAGACCGTTTCTGTCAGTTTCATCTCTTACATCAGAAATTTCTTTTAATTTTCCTGCTTTTACAAGCTCGATAATCTTATCCATTATTGCTTCTGTGGTTGTAGAATAAGGGATTTCATATACTTCGATAAGATTTTCCTTTTTGTCATATTTGTATTTTGACCTTATTTTGAAGCTTCCTCTGCCGGTTGCAAGGATTTCTTTCAATTCCTCCTTGTTTGCAATAACAGTACCACCCGTAGGAAAGTCAGGTGCTAATATATAATCGAAAATATCGCAGTCCTCGTCTTTTAAGTAAGCTATTGTGGCATCGCAAACTTCTCTTAGATTAAATGAACAGATGTTTGATGCCATACCAACGGCGATACCCTGATTTGAGCCTGTTAAAATGGTAGGGAAGGTAACAGGGAATAATGCCGGCTCTTTCATCGTTCCGTCATAATTGTCGATAAAATCAACCGTATCGCTTCCGATATCGCGGAATAACTCATTTGCAATGCTTTCAAGCTTTACTTCGGTGTAACGGGAAGCCGCATAAGCCATATCTCTTGAATAAACCTTACCAAAATTCCCTTTAGAGTCTATATACGGATGAAGAAGCGATTCGTTTCCCGTAGTTAAACGCACTAAGGTTTCGTATATTGCCTGGTCTCCGTGAG
>CAZZPN010000225.1:1597-1976 GCA_964655495.1 uncultured Oscillospiraceae bacterium | reverse complement strand
GTTGAAAGAAGCAAGAAAAAAAGGTACTGATTTTACAAAACTTATGCTTGAAAATTCAGAAGATCCGGGTTCACATTCTCAACCTGAAGGATATATATTTACTGAAGGTGAAATGGTGAGTGAATTTTATGAAGCAGCGCTTAACACTCCTGTCGGCGAAATTTCCGATGTTGTTGAAAGTTCATACGGTTACCACATAATAAAGAAGGTTGCCCATTGGGAAAACGGTATTCCGATGGAAGAAGTAAAAGACCAGCTTATTGCTTCGTATAATTCCAAAAAAATTGATGAAAATCTTATAAATAATATTATAAATTCAGATGCGTGGTTTGATACGCATACAGTAACAACTGAGATTTTTAAGACACTTATTGAGCAG
>CAZZPN010000225.1:1106-1587 GCA_964655495.1 uncultured Oscillospiraceae bacterium | reverse complement strand
GAAAAATCTTAAAAATTATACAACTAAAAAATAATCACGAGAGGATATGTAAAAATGGATAACAAGAAATTAGTTCAGGATATTACAGCTATGGACGAGGATTTTGCGAAATGGTACACGGATATTGTAAAAAAAGCTGACCTCGTTTCATATTCATCAGTAAAAGGATGTATGATAATAAGACCGTACGGCTATGCTATCTGGGAAAACATTCAGAAAATACTTGATAAAAAATTTAAGGAAACAGGTCATGAAAATGTTTATATGCCGATGTTTATTCCTGAAAGCTTACTTAATAAAGAAAAAGACCATGTTGAAGGCTTTGCACCTGAGGCTGCATGGGTAACTTTTGGCGGAAGTGAAAAGCTCCAGGAAAGACTCGCAGTTCGTCCTACAAGCGAAACTCTGTTTTGCGACCATTATTCAAACATTATTGAGTCGCACAGAGATTTGCCGAAAAAATATAATCAGTGGTGCAGTG
>CAZZPN010000225.1:0-1096 GCA_964655495.1 uncultured Oscillospiraceae bacterium | reverse complement strand
GTAAGATGGGAAAAAACCACAAGACCGTTCCTTCGTTCATGCGAATTTTTATGGCAGGAGGGACATACTGCACACGCAACAGCCGAAGAAGCACAGGAAGAAACTATCACAATGCTTAATGTGTATGCAGATTTCTTAAAAGATTATCTTGCTATTCCTGTTGTAAAAGGACAGAAAACAGAAAAAGAAAAATTTGCAGGAGCACTTGCTACTTATACAGTTGAAGCACTTATGCACGATGGTAAAGCTTTGCAGTCCGGTACATCACATAACTTTGGAGACGGCTTTGCTAAAGCATTTGATATTCAATATACTAATAAAGAGAATAAACTTACACCTGTTCACCAGACTTCATGGGGAGTTTCAACAAGACTTATCGGTGCTATAATCATGGTACACGGTGATAACGAAGGCCTCGTTCTTCCACCGAATATTGCACCTATCCAGGTTGCTCTTATTCCGATTGCACAGCATAAGGAAGGTGTACTTGAAAAATGTAACGAAATAAAAAATAAACTTTGCGATTTTTCTGTTAAACTTGATGATACAGATAAATCTCCTGGCTGGAAATTCTCTGAATACGAAATGAAAGGTGTACCTCTCAGAATTGAGATGGGACCTAAAGATATTGAAAACAATCAGGCAGTTTTGGTTCGCCGTGATACAAGAGAAAAAACAGTTGTTTGCCTCGATAATATCAAAGAAGAAGTTAAGCAGATGCTTGATATAATTCAAGCAGACCTTCTAAAAAAAGCAACAGCTCATTTAGAAGAAACTACAAGCGTTGCACACGATTACGAAGAATTTAAAGATATAGCAGAAAACAAACCGGGATTTATCAAAGCAATGTGGTGCGGAGAGCTTGATTGTGAGCTCAAAATTAAAGAAGATACTACAGTTACAAGCCGTTGTATTCCTTTTGTTCAGGAAAACATTTCTGATAAATGCGTATGCTGCGGAAAACCTGCTAAAAAAATGCTTTATTGGGGCAAAGCTTATTAAAACATAATAAAATAAGTACAGTTATTGAAAAATAGCTGTACTTCAGACCGCTGACAAAGTTAAAGTCAGCGGTTATTTTTTTCAAAAAAGTCTT
>CAZZPN010000224.1:0-2004 GCA_964655495.1 uncultured Oscillospiraceae bacterium | reverse complement strand
ACAAGTATAAATCTTAAAAAACGGTTATTTGTCGAGAAGTTTTTGAACTTTTTTTAAATCCTCGACAGATTGCAACAGCATTTTTTAAAACACTCTGCTATAATTAGCAAAAATATCAAAAGGAGTGTTATTTTTGGATTTAGCAGTAAAAAAAACCATAACAGAAAAAGAAAAAATCAAAACGAAAGAATTGAAAGAGAATAATACAAAGAAAAAAGCAAAAAATTTCAGCAAAAAAAACATAGGATTGTTTTTTAAAAAATCAATACAACTGATTTTGATTTTCTTCATATCAAGGACAAGCATCTTTTTTGAGCTTAACCCTTTTGCTCCTGCAATTATGCTCGCTTTAGGCGGAGATATTTTATCATTCGGGGCTGCGCTTGTCGGAGCATATACGATAGAAAGCTTTGAAGCAGTTTTTTACATACTTACTTCCTACGCGTTAAAGATTTTTTTGAAAAACGAAAAATTTGATGTAATAAACTTAGCAGTAAGCGGAGTTATCGTCTATACTTCTGTCATAACTCAAAACGACTTTAATTTGTATGATATTATTTTAAGATTTGTATGCGTACTTCTTACAATGGGTGCTTACTATCCTTTAAAAACGGCTTGCAAGGCTCAGTTTTTAAAATCTAAAGTTCTTCGTTTTACAAATAAAGAAACCTACTGCTCTGTTTTTCTGCTTTTCGCATTTTTGACAGGTATAAACAACAGTATAATATATTTTTCTCTTGATTTTTCAAATATTTTAAAAATCTATGTCATTTTGTTGTGTGCAGTTTTCTTTGGTGCGGGGACTGCATCGGCAACAGGTGCAATTATCGGAATACTTAGCGGGACAAGCTACAAGGATGCCTCGTTTTCAATGGCTTATTATTCCCTTATGGGACTTATGTCGGGGATATTTGCAAAATTTTCAAAATTTACAACTGTTCTCGGGCTTCTTTGTACTTATATGTTTTCATATGTATATATGCAGGATTTTTTTAGCACTATAACTCATAGAGAAATGATTATAGCTTCAGTTATTTTCCTTGTTACTCCAAAAAAGATTTTGAAGGAATATTTCAATCGTTATACAGAAACAAAAAACACATCTAATATGCTTGCAACTGTAAATTCTGTTGCAGCAAGCAGGCTAGATAGTCTTTCAAAATCGTTTTTTTCGCTCTCGGATAAGATTAATATTCTACCGCCGAAAAGAGAGCATTTAGTAAATCTCAATACTGATTCTATGTGCGATTTTTTGTGCGAAAAAGTATGTTCAAAATGCACTTTAAAAAATATATGCTGGGATAAGGACAGGGATTTCACAGTAGAAACACTTCAGGAAGTTATGAATATTTTTTCAGATAAAGAAAAAATTTCGGTTAAAGATTTTGATTCGCATTTTTCAGGCAGATGCTCAAAAATGGAAGAAGTAATATTTTCACTTAACGGCTTTTATGATATTTTGAAAGTAAACGCTGTATGGAAACGAAAAATGCTAGAAAACTCAAAGGCTTTCAAGCAACAGTTTGTCGAAATGTCTGAAATTATATGCGAAATGAAAAAGTCTATTGAAACGAACAAATACTACGAAGCAGAGCTTTCGGCAGATATTTATGCCGCGATATCATACGAAGGTTATATCGTAAAAGATGTTATAGTTATAAAAGATGCAACGGGTTCATTTTTCGTTAAAATATCTTTAGAACATTGCTACGAGAAGAAAAGCTGTTTAGAAACAATAAAAAATATTATTGAAGATGTACTTGGAATATATATGGTAAAATGCGACGGCGGATGCAGCGATAAAACCTGTAATCTTTTGTTCAGAGAAGGAAGCATCGGAAAGCTTGAAAAAAGAGTGTATAATATTCCTAAAAATTCTGCTTCTCCTGCAGGCGACAGTTACATCATAAACAGGATTAGCCCAAATAAATACCTCGTTGCACTTTGCGACGGTATGGGCAGTGGAAAAGAAGCATCGGAAATTTCATCATATGTAACTGAGCT
>CAZZPN010000223.1:787-2033 GCA_964655495.1 uncultured Oscillospiraceae bacterium | reverse complement strand
GACAAGGGGTGTTAAAAAATGAATACTAACATTACTGCTAATGATTTATTATTATTAGCAAAGAAGGAACTTGAAAGCGTTCCCAAAGGGACAGAATTTCTTGTAAAAGATTTATTCAAAGGTTATGAATGGAACTTATATCAAAAAAATACGAGGCTTCTCCTCGGCACTTTGTTTCTTAACTATGTACAAAGCGAAAAGCCATCTGTACTTATCCTCAAAAAAACTTCATCTAATCAACAAAAATACAAAAAAATTTGAAAATTAACCTTATAAAAAACTGAAGCAACACTTTTATATCTAAAATCAAAAAAGCCTCTCAAACAAGAGAGGTTTTTTCGTATTACATCTTCTCGCAGCCTTTGCAAACCTCGCAAAGTGCGTCAGATACTTCAAACGAATAGTCGAGTGATTGCGACAAATCGCCCAATGTAAGCATCCCCACAAGCTCACTTTCATTTACAACGGGAAGCCGTCTTACTTTTATGTCAGACATAATGTCAAATGCGTCATCAAGGTCAGTAAACGGAGAAACGGTAGTTACATCTTTTGTCATAATATCAGATGCAGAAGTTTCATTCACATCTTTTCCTTCCCCAATCGCTCTTAAAACAATATCTCTGTCTGTAATCACGCCACATATATTTCCGTCGTCATCACAAACCGGTATTACCCCCACATCATTTTCACTCATAAGCTTTGCGACATGATAAATATCCGTCTCTTTTCCGACACTTAAAGCGGGCGTTGTCATAATATCCTTTACTTTCATAATAGCCTCCGTTTTTTTGTTATTTTTTATAATATTAGTTTTTTTCATCTTTTAAAAAATATTCATAAACAAAAACCCTTTTTTATTTTCTGTTCGACAAATTTTTCAGTTTTGTAGAATAACTGTTTTTAAAAAAACAATAGTTTAAAAAATAATGGAAAGCCACGAAAATTGTATTGACAATTTGTAAATAAAAAAGTATCATAAAAACAATTTTTTTAAAAAACACAAAACGAGGTATTAAAAAATGTCAAAGCTTATATTCTGCGAAGACCGCAATAGTTACAAAAAAATCGACAAAAGTCTTTTATGGAGTTATTTTATAACAGATTCGCTTGAGGAATGTAAAAAATATCTTTCTCTTTATATGCCGAAATCAATCACAGTTTCCGAAAAAATGGCAACGCATATAAACGAAATAATAAATCATATAAAGCATGAATACAAAGAGTTCCCCTCAATATTTATATACCC
>CAZZPN010000223.1:0-777 GCA_964655495.1 uncultured Oscillospiraceae bacterium | reverse complement strand
TACCCCAAAGAACGAATAATATCTTCAATTACGGATGAACTTGAGAAAAGACAAATTCTTCAGGCAGATAAAATCCCCCTCAAAACCGATAAACTTATAAACACCATTATGTTAAAACACGGTTTCATCCCAAAGCTAAAAGGCTACACCTACATAAAAAGAGCAATGTATGAAGGGCTTTTAAACGATGGTGCATACATAAATATCAAAAAAATTCTTTATCCGAATATTGCCGCAATGTATCTTGTAAGTGAGGGCGCAGTAGAACGGGGTATAACATTTTCCATTCTTAAAGCATACGAAAAGAATGACAAATTGAAAATTCTTTTTGAAAATGCCGAGCGTCCGCCTTCAAATCTCGAATTTTTAAAGCGTTTTTTTATAACTGTAAAAGATGCCTTGTCTTCTCATACATTCCTATAAGAATTAGTGCGATAATGTACCACAATAAAAAATACCCCAAACATATCTGCCCCATAAAATTAAACGGCAATTTTGAATAATCCCATACATCATATTTAAGAATAACATTAAACACGATTCCGAATAAAAGCTCTGTCAATGTTATAAACAAAGCGCAAAAAAAGCTTTTTTTAAATATATTCATCTTAGGATATTTTTTATTTAAAGCATATATAAACAATGTGCATATTCCGCCTGCAAAACACATAGTAGGATGCGAATATCCTCTCCACATAACCTCTAAAAAAGGATATATACAAAACCCCCAAGTAAACGAAATCACAAAATCCAAATTTATCACCTTTTCTTATTATT
>CAZZPN010000222.1:0-2040 GCA_964655495.1 uncultured Oscillospiraceae bacterium | reverse complement strand
TCCTCACTGCTCGCTTCAGCAAAGCCTTTTTGTAAATCGGATGAGAAAAATAACGGGTCATAACCAAAACCGTTTTCTCCTCTTTCTTCGTGAAGAATAAACCCTTCTGCACTGGCTTCGGCACAATATTGTACATCTTCTGACATAACGAGATATACTGCGCATTTGAATCTGGCAGTCCTTTTTTCATCAGTAACATTCTCAAGCTTTTTCAAAAGAAGCTTATTATTTGCCTCGTCATCACCGTGTACACCTGAATATCTTGCAGAATATACACCCGGCTCACCGCCCAAAGCATCAACTTCAAGCCCGGAATCATCCGAAACTGTCGGAATACCTGCTATTTTAAAAATAGCTTCCGCTTTAATTTTCGCATTTTCAAGAAAAGTTGCGCCGTCTTCTTCGACATCAACATCTATCCCCATATCTTTAAGCGAAACACACTCAATTCCAAGCTCACCAAGAATTTTATTGAATTCCCTTAATTTCCCCATATTATTCGTTGCAACAAGTAATTTCATATTTTAATGTTTCTCCTTACTATTTAATTTTATATGGCATAAAATCAAGAAAATCGGCAGATATAAGTGAAAACTCCGTACCGTTATATTCTCCTGCAAAAGCAGTTTGTATGCCTTTTGAATGTAGATGACCAAAGTAACATTTTTTCACATTATACTTTTTAAACAGACTTAAAAAAACATTGTCGTTTTTTATATCCTTTAAAATTGGCGGATAATGCGTAAAAACATAAATTTCCTTATCGGGATATGCTTTTTTTGCGGCAGAAAGCGACATTTCAAGCCGTATGCCCTCCCGGTTGAGAATTTTTTTATCTTCGTCGCTTCCCGAAGTTATATCCCAGCCTCTTGTTCCGGTTATAAGTATATCTTCTTCAAAAAAAAAGTTATTCTGCAAAATTTTTATTGTATCAAATTTATTTTCCGATAAAAACTTTTCCATTTTTGCCATAGTTGTGAAAAAATAATCGTGATTTCCCTTTGTTATTATTTTTTTGCCGGGCAATTTATTTATAAAGTCAAAATCACGGTAGGCATCTTTGAGATAAGTTGCCCACGACAAATCGCCCGGGATAACAACAGTATCGTTTTTTTCTACCGTCTTAACCCAGTTTTCATATATTTTTTTTGTATAATTTTCCCACACGCTTCCAAAAACATCCATCGGTTTATCAACCCCAAAAGGAAGGTGCAGGTCTGCGATTGTATAAATTGACATCTATATTCACCGTTTTTTCTGACAAAAATAATTTTGTAAAGGAGGTTTTTTATGAATTCTATTTTTCCTGTTTTGCCTTTTTTTCTTTCTGACTCATACTGTTTTGGAATGAGTAAAGAAGAATACGAAAAATATCAAAAAACAGACAGGTATCTTGATAAACCTTTCAAAATTCCGCCTGTTTTATTATTTTTAGCATTTAATTACAGAAATTATAATTATTGGTGGTATTAACTCTATTGCTTTGTAATTCAGTGTAATGCGTAAAATTAAAAAATTACGCATTACACCATACATATAAACTAGCCTAAAAAGTCCAATATAACTTCCTTTTGATTTTCTTTTTCACAATATGAAGTAAATCTCTTTTCAGCAGTTTTCAAGCTTAGTAAACTGTCCGGAATAGGAAGTGAAGATTTTTCGTTTAAAAGCTTAAGAAGCTCGAACTCATCTTTTCCTTCAATACTCTCGCCCAAAGCTTTAAGAACGCTTGTGTTGAATTTATAAGGGCTTGCAGTTGAAGCAATAACTACAGGAGTGTTATCGTTTGTTTTATTGCGATATTTTTCCATAACCTTACCTGCAACAGCAGTATGTGTATCCATAAGATAACCTGTTTTTTCAAAGCTTTCTGCAATCATCTGCGCTGTTTCTTCTTCAGTCGCAAAATCAGCAAAGAAATCTTCTTTTATAATTGCTTTGATTTCATCAGTAACTTCGTATCTGCCTTCGTTTTTAAGCTTGTCCATAATTTCCGAAATATATTTATCGTCATTTTTGGAAACATCGTAAAGATATCTC
>CAZZPN010000221.1:0-2093 GCA_964655495.1 uncultured Oscillospiraceae bacterium | reverse complement strand
ATGGCGGAATAAAAGTATTTTAAAAAAGGAAAATGAATTATGAACAGATATTTGACTGAACTTATTGATTATGCAATAGAAAAAAATCTTATCGAAAAAGAGGATGAAATTTACTGTGCTAACAGAGTGCTTAATTTAATCGGCGGCGACAGTTATGAAAGATGCGAATATGAAAAACACAGTAATATAGAAGAAATTTTGAATGTACTTCTTGATTTTGCAGCAAAAAATAACAAGCTTGAAATAGATTCAATTATTTACAGAGATATTTTATCAGCGGATATAATGGATGTGTTTACACCAAAGCCAAGTGTTGTTATTAAGAATTTTAATTCTCTTTATAACGATGCTCCAAAAAAAGCTACCGATTATTTTTATGATTTATCAAGAAATAATAACTACATAATGACAAACAGAGTAAAGAAAAATATTACTTGGAAAACAAAGACAAAATACGGCGAAATAGATATAACAATTAATCTTTCAAAGCCTGAAAAAGATCCGAAAGCAATCGCTGCTGCAAAAAATATGAAGCAAACGGGATATCCTAAATGTCAGCTTTGCTGTGAAAACGAGGGCTATGAGGGACACGCAAATCATCCTGCAAGAGCAAACCACAGAATTATTCCTGTAACGCTTGATAATTCTCCTTGGTTTTTCCAGTATTCTCCGTATGTATATTATAACGAGCATTGTATTATTCTTAATAAAGAACATACACCTATGAAAATAACAAAACAAACCTTTAAGAATTTACTTTCGTTTGTTGAAAAATATCCGCATTATTTTGTAGGCTCAAATGCCGACCTTCCGATTGTAGGCGGTTCTATTCTTACTCACGACCATTTTCAAGGCGGAAACTACGAATTTGCGATGGCAAAGTGCGGACCGAGATTTTCTTTTGAAATTGAAGGCTTTTCGGATGTTGAGATTGAAGCTGTTGATTGGGCGCTTTCAACAATCCGCCTGAGAGGAACAGATATTTCAAGACTTTGTGAGCTTGGTGATAAAATTCTTGCAAAATGGAGAAAATATGATGATGAAGAAAATGAGATTTTATCATATACAGATGCTCCTCACAATACAATAACACCTATCGCAAGAAAGAAAAACGAAAAATATGAGCTTGACCTTATTTTAAGGAACAACAGAACGACAGATGAGCATCCTCTTGGAATTTTCCATCCTCATGCTGAGTATCACTACATCAAAAAAGAAAATATAGGTCTTATAGAAGCTATGGGCCTTGCAGTTTTGCCACCGAGACTCACAACAGAGCTTGGCGAGCTTAACGATGAAAAAAAAGAAGAAATCGGACAGGTATTTGTTAAAATTTTAGAAAATTGCGGCGTATTTAAAGATAACGAAAAAGGCAATAAGGGATTAAAAAAATTCTTATCAAGTATATAAAAGGATTTTTAAGATGAATTATAATATTTGTATTACCGGAGAAAAAGCTTCGGATGTAGTTTTAATACTTAAAGAAAAATATAAGGATAATGAAAATTACACTGTAAATTTTTCTGTGCACGATGTTATTGACGAGGCTGATGATATTTTTAAAATCTTCAGTCTGTATGGTGGTGTCTTTTATTACGGTGCTTCCGAACAAAATGAATTTATAAATTATTGGACAGGTCATAACCATTTTCGAATGATAAATTCATCTTATGGAATAAACGAGCTCCAAAAAGAAATAGACAGCTTTATTGGTGGCGATGTTCACTATGAAATCGAAAAGAAGTTTATTATTGAATATCCTGACCTTAATTGGCTTAATTCTATAAAAAATGCAAAAAAAGTTTTTATATCTCAAAGCTATATAACTGACAATAATGTTAGAAAAAGAATAAGAAAAAGAGGCATCGGAAAAGATTTTTCTTATTATCTTACGATGAAAAAATCTATTTGCGGATTTAAAAAAGAAGAAATTGAATATAAAATTACAAAAGAAGAATACGATTCTTTAAAAGAAAAGGATAAAAATTGCCTTACTATCGAAAAATTCAGATATTGTTTGAGCGAAAATTTCACTTATTACGAGATTGATGTATATCCTTTCTGGGATGATAAAGCAGTTATGGAAATCGAGC
>CAZZPN010000220.1:0-2127 GCA_964655495.1 uncultured Oscillospiraceae bacterium | reverse complement strand
CTGTTCGTTAATAAATTCATCTGCCTGCTGTTTTGTTTCGATACGAGCCATCGTATCCGGTCTTACATTTGGATTCATTTTCTTTTGTCCTTTCTGTGTGCAATTTTCTTTAGAATTATTATAATAATGTATTTTAACACATTTATCTCTATTTTTCAAGTGTTTGGATGCGATTTTTTCATTTTTTTATAAAAAATGCCTGAGCAAAACTCAGACATTTTTCTTTAGATTTATATAATAAGACTTTCTCCGGTCATTTCCTGTGGCTGTTCTAAATTCATAAGCGAAAGCATTGTAGGAGTAAGGTCGCAAAGCTTTCCTTCTTTAAGTTTAATATCTCCTGCGCCCATAACAATAAGAGGTACAGGGTTAGTTGTGTGAGCAGTGAATACATCGTTTGTGTTATAGTCAATCATCATATCTGCATTTCCGTGGTCAGCAGTGATGAGGATTTTTGCGTTTTTCTTTAAAAGTGCATCGACTACTTTACCAAGAGCAGTATCAACTGCTTCAACAGCTTTTACAGCAGCGTCAAAAACGCCTGTATGACCAACCATATCGCAGTTTGCGAAATTAAGAATTATGCAATCATATTTATCTTCGTTTATAAGTTCAACACAAGCATCACTTACTTCGTAAGCACTCATTTCAGGCTTCATATCATAAGTTGCTACTTTTGGTGAGGGGATAAGCTTTCTGTCTTCGCCTTCATAAACATTTTCAACTCCGCCGTTGAAGAAGAATGTTACATGAGCATATTTTTCTGTCTCGGCAATTCTGAGCTGTTTTAAGCCTTTTTTAGAAATATATTCACCAAATGTATTTGTGAGCACCTGAGGTTTGAATGCTACATTCACATTAGGCATTGACGCATCATACTGTGTCATACATACATAATAAAGAGGGAAGTATTCTCTTTCAAAACCAACAAATTCAGGGTCAACGAAAGTTCTTGTGATTTCTCTTGCTCTGTCAGGACGGAAATTAAAGCAGATAACAGAGTCATTTGCACTTATTTTTCCAACAGGCTCACCGTTTTTAACTGCAACCATAGGACGAATAAATTCATCAGTTAAAAGAGCTCCGTTTTCATCTTTTGTTTCATAAGATTTTTCAATAGCTTTAACTATATCCGAAACCATTTCGCCTTCTGATTTAACCATAGCGTTGTAAGCTTTGTTAACTCTGTCCCAGTTGTTGTCTCTGTCCATTGCATAATATCTTCCTGTAACAGTTGCAATTTCGCCAACACCGATTTTTTCTAATTTATTCTGCAATTCTTTTATAAAATCAACACCCGATGTAGGTGAAACATCACGGCCGTCCATAATAGCGTGAATATAAACTTTACTAAGTCCGTTTTTCTTCGCGAGTTCTACAAGACCGAATAAATGTTCAATATGCGAATGAACACCGCCGTTTGATAAAAGACCTGCAAAATGAAGTGCAGAATTGTTCTTTTTGCAGTTTTCAACTGCTGATAAAAGAACTTCGTTTTCAAAAAAGTCTCCGTCGTTGATAGATTTTGTTATTCTTGTAAGCTCCTGGTAAACAACTCGTCCTGCACCGATATTTGTATGTCCTACTTCAGAGTTTCCCATCTGTCCGTCAGGAAGACCAACTGCCATACCACTAGCCTGAAGGAGTGTGTTTGGATATGATGCAAAATAGCTGTCTATATTAGGAGTTTTAGCAGCCTTTATTGCATTTCCGTTAACATTATTATTTAAGCCAAAACCATCTAAAATGATTAAAGCAACAGGATTTTTTGCCATTTTTGATTTCATTCCTTTTTCTTTTTTATATTTTTCGTGCCTGCGTTTCTTTATTTTTGAAAAAAACGCAAGCACTCTGTCAGTATTTTTAAAATAATTATTACTTAGCAGCGTCTGTAATTACTGCAAAATCAGCAGCAACAAGTGATGCACCGCCTATAAGTCCGCCGTCAATGTTTTCTTTTGCCAAAAGTTCAGCAGCATTTTTTGCATTCATGCTTCCGCCGTACTGAATTGTAAATTCAGGTGCGCATTTTTCGCAGTAGAGTTCAGCGATAAGCTTTCTTATACCGCCGCAAACTTCTTCAGCCTGTTCTGCAGTAGCAGTTTTGCCTGTTCCGATTGCCCAGAT
>CAZZPN010000219.1:0-2140 GCA_964655495.1 uncultured Oscillospiraceae bacterium | reverse complement strand
CTGTATCAACTTCTCTTCCTACCAGATACAAAGTTGCTCCCATCATATCGGAACGCTTTGCACTTATAATACAGTTAGCTTCTGCATGAACGCTTCTGCACAACTCATAGCGCTCACCTCTTGGGACATTAAGCTTCTGCCTTACACATTCTCCGATTTCATTACAGTTTTTTCTGCCTCTCGGAGCGCCTGTATATCCTGTTGAAATTATTTCATCGTTTTTAACAACGATAGCACCGAAGTTTCTTCTTAAGCAAGTTCCTCTTGTTACAACTGCTTCTGCAATATCAAGATAATAGTTTTGTTTATCTCTTCTTTCCATTATTATTTTTCCTCTCGAAATATTTTTAAAAGGATAAATGTATCTAAAAAAACATTTTCCATTTATTTTACCATATATTTATAACTTTTTCAAGTATTTTTTATTTTTTAATGAAAATATATAACAAAAAACGGCCATAAAAGGCCGTTTTCCATTTTAATTATTTGTTTACTGCATTTTTGAGAGCCTGTCCAGCTTTGAATGCAGGTGCTTTTGAAGCAGCGATTTTGATTTTTTCACCTGTCTGTGGGTTCTGACCAACTCTAGCTGCTCTGTCTCTAACTTCGAATGTACCGAAGCCGATAAGAGAAACCTTGTCTCCTGCTTTTAATGCTCCTGTAATACTTTCTATCATAGCGTCAAGAGCCGCACCTGAAGCTGTTTTGCTTAATCCGGCTTTTTCTGCGATTGCAGCGATTAATTCTGTTTTATTCACTAACAACGCCTCCTTTCAATAATTTTATGTATTCATTCTAGCACAGTTGTAAGGAAATTTCAAGCTTTTTTTTACTTTTTTGAAAATCTTAGCAAAATTATATAGTATTTTTGCGTTTTTTTGTTCAAAAATTACAAATTTTTCCGTTATTCTCCTTGTTTTTCTGCGGTTTTTGCATCTCGTTCTTCCAAAAGTTCAACTGCTTTTTCGATGCCGACAGCAATTTGTTCGCCCATTTCTTTTATATAATCAGCATCTGTAAGCTTAAGAAAGTCTTCTTTATTGCTCATAAACAAACATTCCACAAGGCAGCTTGGCATATTTGTTTTTGCAAGGACATATATCTTGGCATTTTCCATAAGCTCACGGTCCTGACTTTTGGTTGCCGAAAGAATATGCGGCTGTATTGATGCTGCAAGCTCCTTATCAGTAATAGTTGCACCTGCTTTTAGTTTATCGTAGGCATACATTGTAAGAGTTCCTTTTGCGGAAGGATTCTCAAATGAGTTATTATGAACAGATATGAAGAGGTCTGCATTTGAGCTGTTTGCGATTTCTGCTCTTTTTACAAGAGAAACAGTTGAATCATCTGTTCTTGTCGCAATAACATTATAGCCGTCTTTCAAAAGCTTTTCGTATGCGTACATTGCTATTTTAAGATTTACATCCTTTTCATAAAGGATAACCTTTCCGTCTTCCTCAACAACACTTCCGGGTTCTTCACCGCCGTGTCCCGGATCAATAACAATAAGCTTTTTGCTTTTATATTCACTGTTTTCTGTCTGCACATTTCTTTTTTTAACAGTTACGGTATATTCTCCGTCAGAAGCTTTGATATCGCATATACTTGAAGCTGCTGTGCCTGCGATATAAAAAATAATACGCACAGTTTCTTCCTGCTCATCAAAAACAACTTTTTCGACAAAATCCCCTGTATATTTAAAGCTTCCGACATTAACCGCTGCCTTTTCAAACTCAACAAAGTATCTTGTAGGGTTTGAAAGCTTATATGTTTCGTATTCTAACGCTCTGTCAGCCTTTATATTAAATGAAACGCTGTCATTTCTTTCGGTAGCATTAATTGAAGTTATATTTGGTGTTTTACTGTCATCACCGACACTGATTGTAAAAAATCCGTCTTTATACTTATATGAAACATTTGTTTCTTTTTTTGCATCAACAACAAGCCTTACAGAATACGGCTCGGTAGAATACTGTGAATAACGGATACGGGATATAGTTTCGGAATTAACATCTGTTGAGCCCTGAGGAACATCAAGAATTGCGTTTTTTATATCGATAACATACCTGAGAGGCTCAGTAAGAACCATTTTTTCAACATCTTTTATTTCGCTGTCTGCTTCCAATTTTATAAGAAAGAC
>CAZZPN010000218.1:1361-2152 GCA_964655495.1 uncultured Oscillospiraceae bacterium | reverse complement strand
AAGGTAAACTTCGGGAATTGTAAGGTAAAGTGTTGAATATTCGTTTTCGGTGAATTTTTCTACCTCGTTCCAATATTCACGCTCCGAAGTATATTGGTCGCACGCAACAACGCTCCATTTTTTCATTTTTTCTGTGTCAAGTGAAAATGACGGCAACAAAATATCTGCTCTTTTAAAAGTCATTTCAATTATCCTCTCTTTCTTTTATCACTTTCTTGTTCTTCGATATCCATAATGTCATAAGGAGTAATCTGATACACACAATAATTAAGCCAGTTTGAAAAAAGAAGTGTCGCATGAGATTTCCATCTGTTGACAGGCTTCTTCTTAGGATTATTATCCTTATAATAATTTGCCGGAACTTCAATTTCAAGCCCCTTATCAACATCTCGTCTGTATTCCTTATCTAAAGTATCATTGTCGTATTCACTATGTCCCATAACAAAAATCTGTCTGTATTTTTTGGTGGTTACGGCATAAACTCCTGCTTCCTTTGATTCCGCCACAACGGTCAGGGCAGGTACTTTTTCTATATCTTCCTTTCGCATTTCGGTATGACGGGAATGAGGTGCATAAAATTCATCCTCGAAACCAAAGAAAAGCTTTTTGTTTTTCTTTAGAAGCTTATGCTTGAACACTCCGAAAACTTTTTTCGGAACATCATATTTTTTTATACCATAATGGTAATAAAGTCCTGCCTGTGCTCCCCAGCAGATATGAAATGTTGACCATACATGAGTTTTTGACCACTCCATAATTTCTTTAAGCTCTTCCCAATAGTCAACTTCCTC
>CAZZPN010000218.1:0-1351 GCA_964655495.1 uncultured Oscillospiraceae bacterium | reverse complement strand
GCCGGTTATAATCAGACCGTCAAATTTATCCTCTTTTATTTCCTTAAAGGTTTTATAAAAAGTTTCAAGATGGTCTAAAGAGGTGTTTTTTGATTTGTAGGAATCTGTCATAAGAAGTGTAACCTCAACCTGAAGCGGAGAGTTACCGAGCAATCTTAAAAGCTGAGTTTCCGTAACAATTTTTGTGGGCATAAGATTTAATATTGCGATTTTAAGAGGTCGTATATCCTGAGTACAAGCTCTTTTTTCAGACATCACAAATATATTTTCGCCTTCGAGCGTTTTTCTGGCAGGAAGTGCGTTTGGAATTTTAATAGGCATACTTTATCACCCCGTTTTTTGATTAATTTTATTTATTTTACTTTATAAGTTTTGAAAACTTCTTTATTTTCAACATTCTTCCATATAAATTCTTTATCTTCAAAAATCATATAGCTGTTAGGACTATCCTCTTTCGGAAGTGAAAGAGAGCCCGGATTGATATGAACAAAATTTTCATACTCATTTGAAGCAGGCACATGAAAATGTCCGTAAAGAAGAATATCTCCTTTTTTTAAGAGAGGCGGATTTTTTTCATCAAAAAGGTGTCCGTGTGTAATAAAAATATCTACCCCGTCAAAATTAGCATAAACATAATCAGCCATCATCGGAAACTCTAAAACCATCTGGTCAACCTCGCTGTCGCAGTTTCCTCTCACACAAAGAATTTTGTCCTTAACACCGTTTAAAAGCTCATAAACCTTTTTGGTGTCATAATTTTTGGGAAGCTCATTTCTCGGACCGTGATATAATAAATCTCCGAGCAAAAGAAGCTTATCAGCCTTTTCCTCATGGAATCTTTCTATCATTTTTTCGCAATAATATCCGCTTCCGTGAATATCAGATACAATCATTATTTTCATTTTTGTCTCCCCCTCATACAAACGATACAAAAAACCGATTGTAAAACAATAAATAAAAATCGTTTCGCAATCGGTCAATTTTTATACTGAAAAGGTTTTCACCTTGTCATTTTCGTACACAAGTTTAAAAAGCTTGTTATAGTCTTCATTCTGCGTTCTTGCAAAGAAATTCACTCTGAGATGTCCTTCAGCATTTTTTGATATTCTCACATTTGAATAATCAATATTCTCAGCCGTAAGCATATCTAAAAATTCTTTCACATCCTGCATATTATCGTCAAAACATACGACAACATCTGTACTTTCTGCGCTGTCTATATTAAACACAGCGTGTAAAAGAAGCTGTAATAAAAGCATAAGAACAGCGGAAGCAATCCCGAGAAAATACATTCCTGCACCTACAGCCATTGGAGCTACGAGCACGGCTATGAATACTACAGCAACCACCT
>CAZZPN010000217.1:0-2162 GCA_964655495.1 uncultured Oscillospiraceae bacterium | reverse complement strand
CCACATGGAACATTTCTGAAAAAATACAAAAAAATTGAAATAAAAAAAGGAAAACAATAAAATGTGTCGAAATAAATAAACAGAGAAATAAAAAAAGGAGAAAAGTATGTATTTTGATGATGTTTTTTTAAACGAAGTGAAAGAAAAAAACAATATAGTTGATATAATAAATATGTACACCCCTCTTAAAAGAAACGGAAATCGTTATGTGGGACTTTGTCCGTTTCATTCTGAAAAAACACCTTCTTTTAATGTTTCAGAAGAAAAGCAGATGTATCATTGCTTCGGATGTGGAGCCGGAGGAACGGCTATTCAGTTTATAATGAATGCCGAAAACTACGATTTTACTGAGGCGGTAAAGTTTCTTGCGGAAAGAGCAGGGATGCCTTTGCCTGACGAAAAAAGTGAGGAAAATGAGCTTTACAATCTGAAAAGAAAAATTTACGAGATGAATAAAATCGCAGCTAAGGAATTTTATAAAAATCTTAATTCTGAAGAAGGAAAAAATGCGCTTTTTTATCTGAAAAACCGTGAAATCAAAAAAGAAACGATTGTAAAATTTGGAATAGGCTACGCAAAAAAAGATTGGGACTTTATATACAGACTTCTTTTGAAAAACGGTTATAAAAAGGATGAAATATTAAAAAGCGGTCTTTGTAAGCAAAGTGAGAAAGGCAAAATATACGATTTTTTCAGAGACAGAGTGATGTTTCCGGTTTTTGATTTGAGAGGGAATGTCGTTGCGTTCAGCGGAAGAGTTCTGGGGGATGAAAAACCAAAATATCTCAATACGGGCGAAACGGAAGTTTTTAAGAAAAAAAGCACTCTTTTCAATATGAATAATGCTAAAAACTGCGAAGAAGATTACATACTTCTTATGGAAGGCTGTATGGATGTTATAGCTGTCCATCAGGCAGGGTTTGAAAATGCAGTTGCAACCTTGGGTACAGCACTTACGGAGGAACATTCCAGGTTGTTAAAGCGTTTTAAAGAAAAAGCAATCCTTTCTTACGATGGAGACGGAGCGGGAAAAGAAGCCACGAGAAAAGCCGTGAAAATACTGAAAAAAGACGGGTTTAACATCAAAATAATTTCAATAAAAAATGCTAAAGATCCGGACGAGCTTATAAAAAAACATGGCAGGGAAGCTTATGAACTTTGTATAAATAACGCTGCAAGTGTATTTATATATGAAATGATGAATCTTTTTCCTGATAAAGGCTTTTCTGATGAATCAGACAAGGTGGATTTTATAAATAAATGTATAGTTATACTTTCGGAAATAAAAAATCCGCTGGAACTCGAAATATATGCAAAGAAAATTGCCGAAATAACAAAAATAAGCTATGAAAATATAATTTCTCAGGTTGAAAACAGGAAAAAAAGAGAAAAAATACATAATGTAAACAATTTTGGGAAAGAGTATAAACCAAAGAAGATGCCGCCGGAAAGCCTTATTGTAAAGCTTATGGCGGAATATCCGGGTTATTATAAAAAAATAAAAGATAAAATAAAAAGAGAAGATTTAAAGGGCGAATTAAATATAAAAATATTTGACATAATAACAGAATATCACAAAAAAGAAATAAAGCCCGATATATCAATGATAATGGAGAAGCTTGATAAGGAAGAATCAAAAAAAGCAGGGGAGCTTTTTATTGAAAAAGAACCTGTGGGAGATTTTATAAAATATTTCGACAGCCTTGTTGCAACCTTGAAAAAAACAGATTTCATATTCGAGGGCGAAGATGAAGACGAAGAATTAAAAAGGCTGTATGAATATACACAAAAAATGAAAAAAGAAAAGAAAGAAGGATAAAAAAATGTCAGAATCAGTATCAAAAAAACAAGTAATAAAAGAATTAATGGACTTTGCAAAAAAGAAAGGAAAAATAACTCTTAACGACCTTAATATAAGGCTTGATCAGATTGATGTTTCGGTTTCGGATATTGAAAAAATATATGAACGCTTAGAAAAAATGGGTATTGAAATAGTCGGCGTTGATGAGGAGTTTGACGAAGGCGAAAAAATAGAATATCCCGATGATTATGAAATGAATATGGTTCTTAATTCTGAAGGTATTTCGATTGATGACCCTGTCAGAATGTATCTTAAGGAAATAGGAAAAGTTCCGCTTCTTTCCACAAAAGAAGAAACAGCT
>CAZZPN010000216.1:0-2201 GCA_964655495.1 uncultured Oscillospiraceae bacterium | reverse complement strand
TGCAGGAAGATTAATCGGTGCAATGATTTCTAAAAGTTCATTCAGCAGTATGCTTATCCCTATTGGTATGCTTATGGGATACTTTGTTGTTTTGGCAGAGCCGGCAGTTCATTCGTTAAAAAGGCAGGTAAGTGAAATAACAAACGGTGCGATTTCTCAAAAATCAGTTGGACTTGCACTTTCTGTTGGTGTTTCCGTTTCAGTCGGAATTTCAATGCTCAGAGTCCTTACCGGAATACCGATACTGCCGTTTTTGATATTCGGATATTCCGTCTCTCTTATCATTAGCTTTTTTGTACCAACTATATACACAGGTATCGCTTTTGACTCCGGTGGTGTTGCCAGCGGACCTATGACATCTACCTTTATGCTTCCTTTTGCGGTAGGTGCTTGTGAAGCAATAGGAGGAAATGTTATGACCGATGCTTTTGGTATTGTTGCTCTTATTGCAATGGCTCCGCTTATCACCATTCAGATTTTAGGACTGTACGAAAGAAGAAACCGTATCAGGATGCTTAAAAAACTTCATACTGAAATCAGCATGATTGAGGACGATATTTTATTCTTTGAAGAGGAGGGGATTTCACATGAGTAAACGACCTATGGTGCTTTTATCAATAGTTGAGCGAGATAAAGGAAAAAAACTTATCAAAGAATTGGAAAATATAAATATAAAAGTCAATTTTCAATGTGTGGGATTAGGAACAGCACCGACAGAAATGATGGATATATTCGGTCTTGGAACAAAAGACAAGGATATAATTATAAGTCTTGGTAATGAAAATGCAGTTAAAGATATGATGGCAAACTTCGGAACAGCTTTTGAAAGCCATACAAAATACGGCGGACTTATGATAGTACTTAAGGTATCTGCCGCAAACAGAATTTTAACAGAAATACTGAACTTTAACAATGATAAAAATACAGAAAGAGGAAATGGTTCTATGAAAAACGAACATCACAATAATTTGATTATCATTTCGGTTAACGAAGGCTATTCCGACGATGTAATGCAAGTCGCAAGAAAAGCAGGCGCTATGGGCGGAACTGTTATAAAAGGAAGACTTGCCAGTATCGAAGAATTTGCTGATATAGGAAAAAAAGATATAGACGGCGAAAGGGAAATACTGTGTATTCTCGCTCCCTTAAAAACAAGTGCACAGATAATGGAAGATGTAAACAAAGAATTTGGTACAACCTCTGCTGCAAACGGAATAATTATCGCTATTCCAACTGAAAAAGCGTATAAAATATAAAGGAAATAAAAATGTCTTTAATATCAATTATACATTATTTAAAATTAATATTTCGTTCCTGTTTATTTATAGGCGCAACAACAATATATATCATAACTAAAATTCAAGGTTTACAACAATCATTTTTTGATACACATCACAGACCTTTTATTTTGTTTTTTATTTGGCTTGTGTTTATTATAGAAATGATTTTTCGCTTTTTCCCATCCCGTTTTGAGAGTATGGGATGTCAGAAACAATTTAAACGGAATTTTAAGCCAGCAAAATGTGAAACAACTACAAAGACAAATCTAAAATCTGATAAATCGATTGCCAGGGTTGCGATATTCTGGCTGATACTCAACGGCATTATCGGCATTTTACATTATACAGGTATTTTTGACGAAGGAATATTAGTGCTTATATGTCTTGCATTTTCGGTTTGTGATATGATTTGCATTTTGTTTTTCTGCCCATTTCAAACGTGGGTTATGAAAAACAAATGTTGTACAAGTTGCAGAATTTATAACTGGGATTATGCAATGATGTTTACACCTTTGATTTTTGTAAAAGACATTTTTGCATTAAGCATTTTGTTTTTTGCGATTATTCTGCTTCTTAGATGGGAGATTACGGCTTACATATACCCGCAACGCTTTTCTGAAAAAACAAATGCTTGTTTGTCTTGCGTAAATTGCCAAGAAAAGCTATGTAATCATAAAAAACAGTTAAAGCAGTTTCTAAAAAGAAATTACTCTCAAAAATTTGATAAAAAATAAAAAAATAAATTTTTTATAAAAAACTATTGACAAATCAAAAAAACTGAGTTATAATACTTTACAAATTTGAATAACACAAAAAACGACTATGACGAGGACGGTCGGATTGTGGAGCCTGGAGAGAGTTGCCGTTTGGTGCGAGGCAATGGTGAGACCTTCCAATGACTTATCACCTCTGAGTCGAAGG
>CAZZPN010000215.1:0-2212 GCA_964655495.1 uncultured Oscillospiraceae bacterium | reverse complement strand
CATGATATGACCGAGAGGGTATTTGAAATCGTGCATAATCATTTTTGGGTAACCGCTTGTTCCGGATGTAAAGGAAAGCATCATTATATCGTTTGCTTTTGTACCTTTTTCATCAGTTGGGCGTACCCAATCGGTATCAGCAGCTTCAAAGCCTTCTTCAAAGTCAATCCAGCCGTCTATTTTTTTGTGCTTTGTAACAAGCTTTTTCTTTAATGTTTCATATTCGTCGCATCTTTCGTCGAAGCAGTCTGTTGCATCTCCATCGGCTGTGATAATAGCGTATTTTATTTCTGCGGCGTTGCATCTGTAAACATAATCTTTCGGTTTTAACATATTTGTTGCCTGAACAACAACAGCACCGATTTTATGAAGTCCAAGAATCCAGAACCAGAAAAGGTAGCTTCTTTTTAAAACGAGAAGCACTCTGTCTCCTTTTTTTACGCCGAGGTATTTAAAATAGTTTGCTGCTCTGTTTGATTCGAGCATCATGTCTTTGAATGTATAGCGCTTTTCTTCGCCGTCTTCGGAAACCCATATCATTGCAAGTTTATCGGGTTTTTCTGTTCCTAAAACATCTATTACATCGTAAGCGAAGTTAAAGTCATCATTCCATGTAAGTTTAAAATTTTGTTGTGCGTCCTTAAGAGAAGTGAAGTCATCTCTTGAAGCACCCACAAATTTTTCATATATAGCCATTTTTGTAAGTTTCCTTTCCGTAATCACGGGTTTTAGATGTTATTTGATAACCACCGCGATGAATTCAACAGGCTTATCGCCCTTTGCAACTTCTGCGTGCGGAACGCTGGAGTCAAAATAAATACTGTCGCCTTTTGACAGTTCATAAGAAATGTCTCCAATATAAAGAATCATCTTTCCGGAAAGCACATAGTTGAATTCCTGGCCCTCATGCCCGTGCATTACAGGCGGTTTGTCATCAGGGGTGATTGTAACAAGATACGGCTCAGATCTCCTGTTTCTGAAAGTATAAGCAAGATGCTTATAGTCGTATTCGTGTGCTCTTTTTACGCTGTAACCTTTTCCTTTTTCAACCATGCAGCACATAGAAAGAGTAGGGGAATCACCGCTTATAAGATTAAGAACATCAATCCCCAAAGCTTCAGCTGCATTATAGATAAAGCTGAACTGAAAGTCTTTTTCTCCTTCTTCAAACTTAATATATTCTTTTTCATCCATATTAAGCTTTTCAGCCATTTCTTTTGTTGTTATATCATTATCTTCACGCATAAATTTAAGGCGCATACCGATATCTTTTATCTGATTGTTCATAGATTAGGCCTCCTTGTAATTATAACCAAGTGTAACTGCCTTCATATTAACTTCAAGCATATTCTGTTTTCTTGCCGGAATAACCTTTTTCATCGCTGCTTCAACATTTTTTATGTCCATTATTCCTGTTTTTGAAATCATATAGCCAATCATAATCATGTTAGCTAAACCGGTTAAGTTTTCATCCGATGCGAGCTTTGTAGCAGGAATGTAGTATGCTGTGGCATCGTCTCTTTCGACCTTTTTGTCAATAAGAGAGCTATCCACAAAGATTTTTCCGCCTGATTTTGTCGCATCTTCATATTTTTCGAGTGAAGGTTTGTTCATTGCAATAAGAATATCAGGGTTTGATACAATCGGAGAACCGATTTTTGTGTCTGATATGATGATACTGCAATTTGCAGTACCACCACGCATTTCAGGACCGTAAGAGGGGAGCCAGCTTACCTGTTTATCATTTAAAAGACCGTCGTACGCAAGAAATTTTCCTGAAAACAAAATCCCCTGACCGCCGAACCCGGCTATCAATATTTCATTTGTCATTATTCTTCACCCTCCTTGGTTTTATCTTTGTAAACTCCTAACGGATAGTAAGGAATCATTTTTTCTTCTGCCCATTTTAAAGCTTCCTCAGGTGAAACACCCCAGTTTGTAGGACAGGTTGAAATAACTTCAATAAGTGAAAATCCTTTTTTGTTTATCTGATTTTCAAAAGCTTTTTTAATAGCTTTCTTTGCATTTCTTATATTTTTAACATTGTTTACTGCTACTCTTTCAAGGTATGCTGCACCGTCAACATTTGAAAGCATTTCACATACTTTTACAGGTAAACCTACTGCCTCAACATCACGGCCGTAAGGTGATGTCTGGGTAACCTGTCCCGGAAGTGTGGTTGGTGCCATCTGTCCGCCGGTCATACCGTAAA
>CAZZPN010000214.1:0-2213 GCA_964655495.1 uncultured Oscillospiraceae bacterium | reverse complement strand
AATACAGCAACTTAAAATAATTGTCAATAAAAATATGATTATTTCATAATAAAAAAACAAAAAAATACCCTATTAGAAAAATTCATAATAAGGTATATATTTTTAAATTAACCGTTATTTACAGAGGGTGAAGCAAAGGTATGTACTTCACCGTAAGATGAATTTTAAAAAATTCATCTTTACTCTGTAAATCATTTATATTATAGTCGTATAAAAAGAAAAATATTCATTATGTTATTTAATTTATAGTTTGCATTTTTCTATTATCTTTTTACTCACAAAAGCTAATAATATGCCGATTAAAATCCCGAAAAACACATCTGATGGATAATGGACATACAGATAAAGTCTTGAAAGCGCTATTAATGTTGCAAGAAAAAGTGAAGCAATTCCACTTTTTTTATAATATAAAAAAATAGATGTTGCCGCAACAAATGAAGAAGAACTATGCCCTGAGGGAAAAGAAAAATCATGCGGGAATTTAATAAGCAGTTCTTTTATCCCGTTTGCCTCATACGGTCTTATTCGTGCAATAAGATTTTTTAAAACACCGTTACAAACGATAAGACTTAATATTAGTCCCAGCGCAACAGTTAACCCGCATTTTCTTGTCTTTTTGGAACTTAACAGTATAAGACAAATTATAATCCAGATGGCACCACCGTTTCCAAGCGAGGTTATAAACGGTACAAGTTTGTCTAAAACAGGATTCCCAAACGAATATATCCAATTTAAAATAAGGTTATCAATATATAAAATCTGCTCCAAAATTATCATCCTTTAAATGTAAGTAATTCTTTGAACGCTCCGTCTTTTTCAACAAGCTCATCAAATTTTCCTTCTTCAACAATTTCACCTTTATTAAATACAAGAATTCTGTCAACATTTTTTATTGTCGTAAGTCTGTGTGCAACAATAAGAACTGTGTGTGTTTTCATAAGTTCTTCCATTGACTCCTGAATAAGCTTTTCTGAAACATTATCAAGCGCCGATGTAGCTTCGTCAAAAATAAGAATATCGGGTTTTCCTAAAATAGCGCGGGCAATTGCAATTCGCTGCTTCTGACCGCCTGAAAGAGAGAGTCCTCCATCGCCTATAATGGTATTCCAACCAAGAGGAAGGTCATTTACAAACTCGTGAACATGAGCGATTTCCATTGCCTCTATAACTTCATTATTTGTTGCTTCAGGTCGTGCAATACGGACATTCTCCAAAATTGAGCATTGAAACATAAACGGATTTTGAGGAACGACACCAAATGTTTTTCTCATATCGTGAAGCTTAAAATCTTTGATGTTTCTTCCGTGTAACATCACTTCGCCATTGTTAACATCATAAAGACGCATAGCGAGCTTTGTAAAAGTGCTTTTTCCGCTTCCGCTTCCGCCAACCAACCCTATACTTTCATTATATTTTATTTTACAATTAAAATTCTCATAAATTTTTTTATCATCATATCCGAAATCTACATTTTTAAATTCAATACAAGGTTTTTCTTTTGAAGTTGCACTTGCTCTTTCAACTTCAACGCTTCTTTGCCTTCTGTCATCAACTTCGGGAGTTTCGGAAGTATAGTCTATTATACTTTGTATTTTATCAAGACCTGCAGACGCACTTGATTGATTTAAAAGAATCTGAAGTATTGAAGAAATCGTGGTAAGAATAATTCCCATACTGCTTATGAAAGCAAAAAGTACACCTGTTGATAAGCCTCTGTAAATACAAAGAATAGCTCCCACTGCATAAACTATTGCTGTTCCTAAATATTGAACAAGCTCAGGTTTTGCGTGCTGAAACCATATAGACGTAGCCATATCTACGCCTTTTTCTTTTATAGAGGTTGTATATTTCTTGAATTTTTCTATTGTATCTTTTTCAACAGAATACATTTTCGTTGCTTCCAGCCCGTGAAGCATATCGTTTATGTATTTACTAGCCTGACTTTCCGCCGCAATGTAATCTTTTGCTATAAGCTTTATTTTCTTTTTTGACTTCATATTCAAAAATACCATTACAAAAGCAATCAGAACAAGTATGAGTGTAAGAAGCCAGTCATATGAAACAAGTGCAGCAAGTGAAATTGCAAAAGAAATGCTTTGGTAAGGAACAGATATAACTACACTGCTCAAAAAAGTCTTGATATTGTTCATCGGAGAGCCCATAATACAGTTAAAAAGTTCTCCTGAAGCAGTTTTGTCATAAAAGCTCATAGA
>CAZZPN010000213.1:0-2226 GCA_964655495.1 uncultured Oscillospiraceae bacterium | reverse complement strand
TTTTGCTTTTCTAACTATAAAAATGCAAAAACTTATAATATTCCACTGCATAAGAGTCTGTCATTCCCGACATAAAGTCAAGAATTTCTTCCTTAGAGTCGCCCATTTTTACTTTTTCGTTATAGATATATGTGAGTATTCTTTTTACAAAGCTTTCTTTTTCTAAAAGCTCGTCGGAAAAATATACCTTTTTGAACATAAATTCTCTTAATTTTAAAAATTTTTCATTAACTTCGTCAGCCATAATAATATCATTTTTATCCTTGCTTTCGTTTATTATGCTTCTGACCATTGTGTTAAGACGCTCTTTTGAAGTTTCGCCAAGCACCTCTTTTATATCAGCAGGGATATCTTCTTCTTTTATAAGCTTCATTCGTATTCCGTCGTCCATATCGGAATTAAGGTAAGCTATTTTATCGCTGTAACACACGATTTTGGCTTCCAAAGTAAGATTTTCGCTCTTAAAACTCATATCGCTGTGTGCTCTTATTCCGTCAATAACCTCATAAGTAAGGTTGAGTTTTTTAGCGAGTCTGGCGCTGTTTTCGCTGTGATGAAACCCGTCAAAAAGCTCATTCAAAACTCTTTCACCGCTATGTGAAAAAGCACAATGACCGATATCGTGTCCCATAGCGATAGCTTCAACAAGGTCTTCATTAAGCCTCAATGCTCTTGCTATTGTGCGCGCAACCTGAGTTACCTCAAGAGTATGAATAAGACGAGTTCTTAAGTGGTCATTATCACCGTAATTTGAAAAAACCTGCGTCTTATGCTTTAATCTTCTAAACTCCTTCGAGTGAATAATTCTATCCCTGTCCCTTTGAAAACAAGTCCTGATATCGTCCTCGTCAGGACCGTAAGGTCTGCCCTTGGAATTACAAGTAAGAAAAGCATATTTACTGAGATATTCTTTTTCCTTATTTTCTTCAATTTCTCGTATATTCATAGTTCTTTCACTCCCTTATAACGATTCAGATTATTCTATAACTATAAGCTGTGAACATTCGATTTTATCTACTGTGTATGAAAGTACACCGTTTTCATAAGAATATTCTATTTCTTCCATCTGCGGTGCTTTATAAACTTTTTTAATATCCATATCAGTTTTTACTGATACTTCAATGTCAAACACAGGGATTATATCTTCTATAATTTCCGTGTCAACACCTCTTTTTATAGGTGTAGCATAAAGAATGTGATTTACAAGTCTGTCGTTCTGCTTTGTAAGGGTTACAATACCCTGAGCAGGAAGATTTGTCTTTATAGTTTTTGTCTCTCCGATAAGCTTCTCTATAACGCCAATCACAAATTCTTTGACGGTAATACTTCCTTTTATAGCATAATCATTGAACATTTCCCAGGAAATATATGCTCCGTCTTTTCCTATAACAGCCGAAATATGTTTATCATCGGGGTTGTTCGGAGTATGTAAATGAGAAGAAAAAGAGAATACGCTTCTGTTGAAATACGGATTTTCTCTGTAACCTATAATTTCTCCCGATTTATTTTCGATATCATAACCTTTTGCGTACATAATATAAGCGCTGTTAAAAAGCGATTTAATTTCAAATTCAGGTCTTAAATATGACGGCTGATATTTACATTCGCCTTTAAATTCTGCACCAAAATCAAGAGCAAATTCTTCTTTATCATAATATGTTCCCGATTTACCTGTTGCAAGAACTTTGCCTCCGTTTTTGGTAAATGCTTTTATTTTGGAAACAATTTCATCGTCAAGCACTATATTATCAGGTAAAATAAGAAGCTTATACTCAGAAAAATCTGCTTCCGCATCAATTACATTAAATAAATATTTACCTTCAAGTAATATTCTTACGCAACCGCTGTCAACATCATTATCTTTATTCGTATTAACACTCACAAGGCCTTTATTTGCCAAATAGTTGTTAATTGATTCCGAGCTTAAAACTGCTATATCAGCTATATTAGAAGCGTCTTTGAGCCACGATTCAATTTCTTCAACTTCTTTATAGGCTTCGCCTATAAGTGTATATGTAGCCATATCCATTTTTCCGTTGGGATGGAGCTGATCACCGACAGAAAGCTTTGCACCGTTTGCAACAGCCAGAGCAGCTTCGTAGCGAAGCGCATTGGGATGCTTGAAGCCGCCAAATTCTCCCCACGATTTATGGAATTTACCTGTCATTCCCAAAAATTCCATGCCTATTGTTCTTGCATATCCTGCCGAAAGCGGAAAATGGTCAT
>CAZZPN010000212.1:1839-2229 GCA_964655495.1 uncultured Oscillospiraceae bacterium | reverse complement strand
GTCGGCACCGCTTTTTGTTGAGCCACAGACAGGGCTTAACGATAATCTTAACGGAAGTGAAAGAGCTGTAAGCTTTGATATCCTTGAAACAAAAACAGTTGCAGAGGTTGTCCATTCTTTAGCTAAATGGAAAAGAATGGCGCTTTATAAATATGATTTTAAAGCAGGTAAAGGTCTTTATACCGATATGAACGCTATACGCCGTGATGAAGAAATGGATAATCTTCACTCAATTTATGTTGACCAGTGGGATTGGGAAAAGGTAATAACAAAAGAAGACAGAAATATTGATTACTTAAAAACAACTGTTTGTAAAATTGTAAACGCTATCTGCGATACAGCCGAAAAGGTTAAGGAAAAATATCCCGCAATAACAACAAAGCTTTCAAG
>CAZZPN010000212.1:1457-1829 GCA_964655495.1 uncultured Oscillospiraceae bacterium | reverse complement strand
ACTACTCAGGAGCTTGAAGATATGTATCCTAATCTCACAGCTAAAGAAAGAGAAAATGCTTATACAAAAAAATATAAAACTGTTTTCATAATGCAAATCGGTGATTACTTAAAGTCAGGCAAAAAGCACGACGGAAGAGCGCCGGATTACGATGACTGGAAATTAAACGGAGATATCCTATTTTATAATGAAGTTTTAGACCAGGCTATCGAGCTTTCATCTATGGGAATAAGAGTTGACAGTATAGCTATGGATCAGCAGCTTACAAAAGCAAAATGCGAGGACAGAAGACATCTCACATTCCACAAAATGCTTCTTAATGATGAGTTGCCGCTTACTATGGGTGGTGGTATCGGTCAGTCAAGACTTTGT
>CAZZPN010000212.1:0-1447 GCA_964655495.1 uncultured Oscillospiraceae bacterium | reverse complement strand
CTTTGTATGCTGATATTAGGTAAAGCCCATGTTGGCGAAGTTCAGGTTTCAGTATGGGATAAAGAAACTATCAGAATTTGTAAGGAAGCAAATGTTGAACTTTTATAATGTGAAAGGATTTTTTTACTATGAAAAATGTACCTTCGATTTTTGGAAGCCTTGTTTTTAATGACAATGTAATGAGAGACCGACTTCCGAAAGATATATATAAAGCTTTAAAAAAGACTATTGAAGAAGGAAAAACTTTAGATATAAGTGTGGCAAATGTTGTTGCAAACGCAATGAAAGACTGGGCTTGTGAACACGGTGTTACACATTATACCCATTGGTTTCAGCCTCTTACCGGTATAACTGCAGAAAAGCACGACAGCTTTATTTCTCCGATAGGGGAAGGCAGAGTAATTATGGACTTTTCCGGTAAAGAGCTTATTAAGGGTGAGCCTGATGCGTCAAGCTTTCCTTCAGGCGGACTTCGTGCAACCTTCGAAGCAAGAGGTTATACAGCGTGGGACCCTACTTCGTATGCGTTTATCAAGGACGCTACATTGTGTATTCCTACCGCTTTTTGTTCATACAGCGGAGAAGTGCTTGATAAAAAAACACCTCTTTTAAGGTCAATGGAGCTTATGAATACTCACGCAATGCGTATTCTTAAGTTGTTTGGAAATACCGATGTAAAGAGAGTTAATACAACTGTGGGCGCAGAGCAGGAATATTTCCTTATTGATAAAAGTGTCTATGAGAAAAGACCTGACCTTATTTATACAGGAAGAACACTTTTTGGTGCAAAGCCTCCTAAGGGTCAGGAGCTTGAAGACCATTATTTCGGCACGATTAAACCGAGAGTTGCAGAATTTATGACTGAGCTTGATGAAGAACTCTGGAAGCTTGGTGTTCTTGCAAAGACCAAGCATAACGAGGCAGCTCCTGCGCAGCACGAGCTTGCTCCTATATATGAAACATCTAATCTTGCAACAGACCAGAACCAGCTTACAATGGAAACAATGAAAAAGATTGCTTCAAAGCATAATATGGTTTGTTTGCTTCACGAAAAACCTTTTGCCGGTGTAAACGGAAGCGGTAAGCATAACAACTGGTCGCTTTCTACAAACACGGGTGTAAACTTGCTCGAACCGGGAAAATCACCCGGTGAAAACGCACAATTTTTATTGTTTTTGTGTGCAGTAATTGAAGCTGTTCACGAGCATCAGGACTTGCTCAGAATGTCAGTTGCGAGTGCCGGAAATGACCACAGACTTGGAGGAAACGAAGCGCCACCTGCGATAGTTTCAATGTTTTTGGGTGATGAGCTTACCTCAATTCTTCATTCAATCGAAAATGATACATCGTTTGATAAAGTGAAAAAAGAAAACTTAGAAATCGGCGTTGATGTTTTGCCTAATTTTCCGAAGGATACAACCGACAGAAACAGAACTTCACCTCTTGC
>CAZZPN010000211.1:0-2301 GCA_964655495.1 uncultured Oscillospiraceae bacterium | reverse complement strand
AATGTAACAGTATATTTTGTTACTGCTGCTTCTGTGTTAGCGATAGTACCTATTTCTTGCTTTGAAATCTTGTCTCCGCCGATATAAACTGTTACTGTTTCTCCGGCACCGAGAGTATCTTTCAAATCAAAGCTGATAGGTGTTTCTGAATCGTCAGCAAACTGATTGATGTACTGAATCGATGTTGTTGAAATTTCAGCACCTTTAACAGCTAAAATTGTGGTCTGTGTATTTACTTCATCACTTGTGTAAGAAGCTACATAGCCACTTGTTTCACCTTCAGCCAAGCTTGCAGCGTCTGCTAATTCAGCATTAGGTGTAACTGTAATTCCTGCGGCGAATGAAGTTAATGACATTGTTGCCACAACTGCAACCACAGTAATTAAAGCAATAAGCTTTTTCATAGGTTTTTTCTTCCTTTCTATGCCTCTTTTTCGAGGCGAATTTTATTTAATTTTTTTATTCAATTTTTTCTATAGGGGGATGGGGGAACCTTTCGGTGTTTCCCCCTTATCCCCCTATGACCCTTAGCCCCCTCCTAGCGATCGCTCAGACGCCGCGAGGCTGAATTTCTTTGCTTTTGTTTTATAGTGTGCATAGCTCAAAGTCTAGCTTTCACCCTGAAAAACTATAAATACAAATCATAAGGTATAAAGAGTTTATTTTTTGAAAAAATTTAGTTAACAAAACAGCTATTTTGTTTACTAAACCGCCCTTTCTTCAAAAATTTTTCTGAAGTATAGGGACTTATTCTACACCGTATGCAAGGTCTCTTACTAATGGTGAAACCATAAGAGAAATACGGTTTAAAGTTTCTTTGTCGATTGAATTTTCAACATCCCAAGGATATTCACGAGGAGTTACGATAACATATCTGCCATTTTCAATCCATGTAACATCTTTGTTAAATGCTTCTGAAATAACTCTCAACGGAACAAAAGTTCTTGATTCACCTATTTCAGCAGGAGCATCAAGCGGCTATTCTTTGTCATTAAGTGTATATTTTGAATCTCCGATAACAACTTTAAACACTTTGTCATTAAGTGTAATTGAAACTTCTCTCTTAACATCGTCAAAGCCAACGGTTGCACCGAGCTTTTCAGCAATATATCTAAGCGGCACCATTGTACGATTTTCTTTTATGTACGGAACTACGCTCTTGTTATCTTTATCAATCCATTCAAGCACATCACTTGCTACTGCAGCATAGTTACCAATCTGGATAACAATTGCATTCTTTGCACGATAAGAAACTTTTCGATTGATAACTTCTTCGGTCATCTCAGGTTCTACCGGTACTGATGGTTCTGACGGTTGTGACGGTACTGATGGTTCTGACGGCTCAGCTTCGTATTTTGGCAATTCTTCACCAGCAAGTTGGGAAAGGTCATATACAGTTGTAACTGTTATAACACCATCCTCATCTGTCTCCACATACGAAGAAGCTGCGGATGAGATTGCATCTTCAGCAAAAGCAGCAGAAGATAATATCATAACAAGAACACAAAATATCGATAAAAACTTTTTCATAAGACACAAACAAACAGCCAAAAGCTGTTCCCTTTCTGTAAAATTTTCATATATTCAAAGCTATAACGCAATAAAATCCTACATTGAACTGACTATATCATTTCATTTGATTTAATTATAGCACGACTACACAAAATTGTAAAGAAAATTTAACAAAAAATGTGTCAAAAAACCCGGCTTCGTTTTTGTTGAAACTGTACAAACGAACAAAAACGCAAAAATAAAGAGCAGCCTTCAAGCTTGATTTTCTCTCATATTTGCGTAACAATATCCTGAAAGTAAAGATAATCCGGTCATTTTAACGATATCAATGTCATTATACATCTTTTTTAATGTATTGTCAATACCTTTTTTGTTTTTCTGTTCAAAAACTGCCAAGAAAAAATCTCTGAACAAACAACTATCTTTTAAATTTATTTATCCAATCTAAAATTTCTTCATATTTCATCCTACCCGAAGCAACTGATAAAGCGAGTTTAACAACATCTTCGTTTGAACAATTCATTTTTATTCCTTCTGCTTCTAAAAATGTCAGCATAACATACACGCCGATTCGCTTATTTCCGTCAACAAAAGCGTGATTTGATATTAGTGAGAAACCTAAGCTTGCAGCTTTCTCCTCTTTTGTTTTATACAATTCTTCGTCACCGAATGTAGCATAGGCATTATTAAGCGCACTTTCTAAAAGTCCATCATCTCTGATTCCAATACTTCCACCGGTTTCTTTAGCTATTAACTGGTGGAGCAAAAGAACTTTCTCTTTGCTTATTT
>CAZZPN010000210.1:0-2317 GCA_964655495.1 uncultured Oscillospiraceae bacterium | reverse complement strand
TGCAGAGCGGTTCACAGCGTGGACTTTCAGGCAGTATCGCAGGCGGCGCTGAAACTTTCTTCGGAAAAAATAAGGGAAGATCACTTGATGCAAAATTGAAAAAATGGACATCAGTTGTAGCTGTTTTGTTCCTTGTTTCTTCTATCGGATTAAATATTGTTATCACAGCTGAAGAGAAAAAACTCGAAGCTGAAACACAGGCAATGATTGAAGAACAGGCAAAAGCTGAGGCAGAAGCAGAAAATCTTGTTGAGGAAGAAGCACAAGCTCCTGTTGAAGAAGAAACAGCTGAATAATTTTATATCTTAACTGATAAAAGGTTCCGTTTTTTCGGGACCTTTTTTTGTGCAAAAAAATAACAAAATCTGACAAAAGAAAGGAGAAAAAGAAAAATGCCGAAAAGAAAAGACAGAAATAAGAAAAGTGCCAAAAGTACAAAAAATACAAAAAGTGGCAAAAGTACAAGAAAAGAAGAAAAGACCTTTGAAGGCACTTTGTCAATAACAAAATATGGTTACGGTTTTGTTGATATTTCAAAAAGAAACGGCATATATGTAAGTGAAAAAAATTTAAATGGTGGCTTTTTTGGTGATACGGTAAAGGCAAAGCTTATTAAAAAAGGAAAGAAGCCTGAATGTAAGGTTGTAAGAATAGTAAAAAGAAATATTTCTTCACTTACAGGCTTTTATCATAAGGAAAATACACAAGCTTATTTTGTTCCACTTGATTCTAAAATACCATTTATATTTAAAATCAAGCATTTTAATCCTGATATAAATTTTATGCGTTCGGAAGGCGAGATTATAACAGGGGAAGTTTTAAGCTCCGCCGCTCCAAAAACACCGCCTACGATATATATTTCCGAATTTTTAGGCAGATATGACGATAAAGGGAACGATATGCTAATCGTTATGAAAAAATACGGAATTTCAGAAAATTTTCCAAAAAATGTCCTTAATGAAGCTGAAAATATCACTGATAACGATGAGGCTATATATCAAAACAGAACTGACCTTACAAACGAAACAATCGTTACAATAGACGGAGATGATGCGAAAGACCTTGATGACGCCGTGAATGTTTTAAAAACAGAAAATGGTTACACACTCGGCGTTCATATCGCAGATGTGAGCCACTATGTAAAGTCAAACAGTGAGCTTGATAAAGAGGCCTTTAAAAGAGGAACAAGCGTACATTTCCCCGACAGAGTCGCACCGATGCTCCCAAAAAAGCTTTCAAACGGTCTTTGCAGTCTTAACCCCGATGAAATAAAGCTTACTTTCTCCTGTATAATAGATTTTGATAATGAAGGCAATGTTCTTAACTACCATATTGAAAAATCATTTATAAAATCAAAAGCAAGACTGACCTACGAAATCGTAAGAAAAATAATATCGGAGGAATATGACGAGGATACAAAAAAATTCGAGCATTTAAAAAATGAAATTATGCTTATGTATGAGCTTTATAAGATTTTAAGGAAAAAGAGAAAAAGAAACGGGTTTGTCGAATTTAATTTTCCCGAAGCAAAATTCACTCTTGATAAAAACGGAAAAGCTATTGATGTATTCCCCTATCCGCTGAGCTTTGCAAATGAAATTATAGAGGAGTTTATGCTCTGTGCAAATGTATGTGTTGCTGATTTTGCAATGAAAAACAATTTCCCGTTTGTTTACAGAATACACACCGAGCCTGACCGTGAAAAAATCGAAGCTCTTTATAAAACACTTGATACTCTCTCGATAAAAAGACCTCACTCACATCGTCCCTCACCACCCGAATTAAATGAAATTTTAAAAGAAGCTTCAAAAACCTCTTACGCTCCTCTTATTCACCGAATAACCTTGAGAGGAATGCAAAAAGCTATCTACTCCGATGAGCCTGTCGGTCATTACGGACTTAATTTCAAAAAATACTGTCATTTCACTTCTCCCATAAGGCGTTATCCTGACCTTATGATTCATCGTATTTTAAGCGATTATCTTGATAAAAAATCAATAAAAAGGTACAATAAAGCTGTGAAAAATATTGCAGAACAATCGAGTGAGAGAGAAATGAATGCTTTTTTAGCAGAAAGAGAAGCAGATGACATCAAAAAAGCACAGTATATGGAAGCACATCTTGGAGAAAGATTTGAAGGAACAATTAGCGGAATGTGCGAAACGGGCTTTTTTGTGGAGCTTAGTAACACAGTTGAGGGGTTTGTACCTCTTGCAACCTTAAAAGGCGATTTTTACAGATACTATGAAGATGAATTCTTAATAAGAGGCAAAAAAAGAAAGGAAATTTTCACAATCGGACAAACAGTAAAAATTAT
>CAZZPN010000209.1:0-2325 GCA_964655495.1 uncultured Oscillospiraceae bacterium | reverse complement strand
TTTTTCAAAAATTTACAAAAATCACTTGACTTTTATATAGTTAGCTCCCTAAAAACATTTATATAAAAATTTTTTAATATATTACACTATTATAAAAGAACTATAAATAAAAGATACATAAGCGGTATCGTAACAACAGAAAATGTCTGCGAAATCATCGTCATAGAAGCACCTGTTTTCGTTTCACCACCGTATGCAGCAGGAACGACAATAGTGTTAAGTCCAAGCGGAGCAGCAAATGCAATAAGCGCAAGAGTCATAATTTCATCACTTGTTCCAAAAAGCTTCAATATAAACATAATAATTCCCGGAATTACTATAAGTCTCATCAAAGATACAAGATAAACCTTCTTATTTGTAATAAGCTCTTTAAAGTTATATCCGCCTATTACAAAGCCTGCAAGTAACATCGCAACAGGCCCCTGACATTTTCCTGCATTATCAAAAGCAGTTACCAAAAAATCAGGTACATATTTAGCTAAGTCAAGAAGTCCAAGAAGCATACCGCCGACAAGTCCAAGTAGTGCCGGAGTCAAAAGGCCTCTTTTAAGATTTTTGAGTAAAGAAGCATTTTTTTCTTTTGGAATAAGTACATAATACCCCCACATAGAACACGCAATGCCTACTACAAAATTAAAAAGAGAATATTTATAAAGAAAATCATTCCCCCATACACCTAAAACTATAAAATTGCCTACAAATCCATAATTTCCGAAAGTAAGTGCATACTTATATATATTTTTCTGATAGGAAAGCTCTGCGGACGAAGAAGCATTTTTTACAAACAAATTTGATAAAAGATAAGAAAGTAAAATTGCCGCAAAAACTATAACAGCACCGTATAAAATCAGTGTCCAGTTTTCTGAAAAAGTTTTTACCGTACACTTTGACATCTGTGTATAAAGTGAAAGCGCCGGAACAAATATGTATGTTTCAAGCCTTGCCATTGTTGTATCAGAATTTTTAGGCAAGATATATTTTTTTCTTAATAAGAAACCCAATGCCATAAGAAAATACATCATCAGCATTTGTTGCAAGGTTGAATAAAAAATTTCCATTACTTGTTTCCTCTAAAAGATTCTTTCATTTTTTTCCTAGTTTCAGGCGGAAATATTATAGCACCTTTTTACTCAAAAATCAACTAAAATTGAATAAAAAAAGAAATATTTCAAAAAAAGTTTAAAAAAATACTGCAGCTTTCAAAAAACTGCAGTATTTTTAATAATTATCTTACTCTTCTTGCTGTATAATAACTATTAGCATAATAGCCTGTATTCAAACTTGAGATTTTAACAACATCTCCTGTATTTGAAGAATGAATAAAGTTTCCGTCTGATATGTAAATACCAACATGGTTTACATTGCCCGAAGAACCAAAAAATACAAGATCACCCATCTGTAAACTCTCTTTTGGAATATAAACACCTTCATAAACCTGAGTATATGTTGTTCTTGAAAGTCTCACACCAAAATTTGAAAAAACATACTGTACAAATCCCGAACAGTCAAAGCCTGCCGGTGTTGAACCGCCGTAACGATACGGTAAGCCGAGATATTTTTTTGCAAATTCGATAAGTGCAGCATTATCCTGAGAACTTGTCCTCACACCGCTTCTTGAAGTTGTGTTTCCTAAAATTCTTTCAGTTCTTACATATGAAGAAGAAACAAAACCAACTACACCGTTGTATGAAATTTTAAACCACGACGCATCAACAGTTTCCAAAAGCGTCATTTCTGCTCCGTATGGAGCCTGAGTTAAAATCTGATAATTAGTTCCTGCACCGCTTCTTATGTTAAGTGTTGAAGCTGTAACATAAAGTGTTTTTGAAGCAGTTTGTTGTGCTTCGTCTATTGAAATATATTGTTGTGATAAATAAGCTGTATTATTGTTGTATTTTACCGTTGCCCATACTCCGTCGTTAGCGAGAAGTTCAAGCTTTTCACCGTTATACACAACACCTATAATCTGTGAAGATGTCGAAGGCTGCTGTCTTACATTAAGAGCATCAGCTTTAACGGTTACTGTTGCGGCGTTCGCTTGCAGCGATAATAGTCCGGTCATAACTACTATACTAACTGCCTTTTTTAAATTGGTACCCAAAACCAAAATCCCCCTCCTTTAATTTAAAAAATTTTAGTGATTTTTAATGTTTGTATCAAAATCACAACACTATTGTAACACAAATGTAACATTTTGTCAAGCCTGTTCATATAAAAAACACATAATTATCTTCCCTGTTTCTTATTTAAAAAACCAAATCCCGCTATATATCTATCTTTAAGCGGGATTCTTTCATTTTAATTTTTTATTATTTTAATTTTTTT
>CAZZPN010000208.1:0-2329 GCA_964655495.1 uncultured Oscillospiraceae bacterium | reverse complement strand
TTTATAAGGGAAAAGAATTGAAGGAGAATCTAAGGGAAAAGGCGGATTTTGATTCTTATGCTGTAATAAAAACAAATGGTGGAAGTGCAGTTTTATATCCTGTTAAAGACAGCGATGGAGAACTTTTTATAGAATATGATAAAGAGCGTAATTACATTGGGTTTATAACGGTTTTAAAAGGTGAAAAAGAAGCAATAGTTAGAAATGTTATGAAACTTGGAGTTTGTTTTTCTGATGAAGAACATTTTGTGAGAGAAAATTTAAAAGCTTTTTTGTTTGAAGAAGGTTCCTTAGCTACCGCAGGCTATTAAAAGGAGAAAAATATGAAAATGTATGAATTATATGTCGCTTTAAATGGCAATAACGAAAATAACGGTTCAATAAATTCTCCTTATTTGACCGTTGATAAAGCTGTTTCTGAGGCTTCAAAAATAAGGAAAGAATATGATGAAATCTATATATACATCCGTGAAGGAGAATATGTTTTTACAGATACTTTAGAACTTTCTGATAAAACAACAAAAGATGGAAACGCAAGAATTATAATAAAGCCTTACAATAATGAAAAGGTTTCTTTCTCGGGCGGAAAAACAATACCTGCAGAAGCTTTAAAGACTGTCGAAAACGAAGACGACGGCAGAATAAAAAAAGAGATTAAAGATAAAATTCTTTGTGTTGACCTTAAAAAATACGGTATCACGGAATTTGGAGAAATACGCCACAGAAGCTCTGTGCACGACATTCTTCCTTCGGAAATTGAGCTTTTTGTTGACGGAGAAGAAGCAACTCGTGTAACATTTCCAAAAAATGAAAAAAGAATATTATATTCAAAAGATGATATAGTAAAAAATACTACACTTGAAGGAATATATTTTCCACTTTCAAAAAAGCCTTACGGAGAAAAAATTGATGCTTCGGATAATATGCCGATATTAAAATACAATATTCCTCAGGCTGACAACTGGAAAAAAGCTCACGATGCTTATGTTTTTGGGTATCTTGGTTTCGGCTATTTTGATTATACCGTTCCTGTAAAATTCGATACCGAAAAAAAAGAAATACAGTTTCTTTCTTCGTTTGAGCTTATGGCAGGTGCTTACTGGAATACATACAGCGTGATTAATATTTTGGAAGAAATGGATACACCGGGAGAATATTATATAGATTCAAAATCACTTATTCTCTTTTACTATCCAAAAAAAGATTTTTCTAAAGATACAAAGCTTGTTATTTCGCAGTTGGAAACGCCGCTTATCGCTATTGAAAATGCAAGAGAAATTGAAATAAGCGGTATCATTATTGAAAACACAAGAGGCATTGGTATTTATTCTGAAGGCTCAAGCTACACAAAAATTGAAAACTGTGTAATAAGAAACTGCGGTATGGTCGGGATTGATTTTGGCTACGGATATAAGAGAACTGTTAATCCTGTTCATAACGGAACTTTGATTCCCCAAAAGAGAGCGATAGGCTGTCTTAAAGCAAATCATCACGATAATCCGCTTGAGTGTCGTAATGGAGGCTATCACAATATCGTAAAAGATTGTCAGATTTATAATACAGGCTGTGGTGGCGTTATATTTGACGGTGGTGATCAGTACAACTTAATAAGAGGCTACAACGCTCTTGTTGGTTGCGATATTCATCATTTTAACAGATTTGAAAAAGCGTATAGACCGGGCGTTTTGATGTTCGGATACGGTAACAGAGTTTCTTTCTGTAAAATTCACGATACTCCGGATATGGCTGCGGCAGTAAACGGAAGCGAGAATACTTTTGAGTATTCCGAGATTTATAACAGTTGCACAGATTGCTATGATAATGCAGCGTTTTACTGCGGATACAGATACCACTCTTTAAATACTTTCAATACTGTTATAAGAGGGAACTATTTCCACGATAATGGTGCAGATAAATGTGATTTGAATGAAGGTGCAAAAGGCTTCAGAAGCGAAACCTATGATTTGTATTTTGATGGTCATTCTGCAACACTTATTGAAGGAAATATATTCAATTCAAGAAATACTGAGAGCGCTGTATTTATAAATATTTGTGCTTTTTATGATAAAGTCGTCGGAAATATTTTTATAGATACAGAGGCAATTAAGCACAGAGAATTTGACCTTGACTATTCTTATGATGCGTATGAAGGCTGTGAAATTCCTCAATCAGGCTTCAAAAAATTTGGTTTTTCCGATGAATTGAAGAAAAAATGGAAAGAAACCTATCCGCTGTTGGAAAAATATAAAAATATGAAAGAAATTCCGTTTGGACAACATGAAATAAGAGATAATATCACTTTTTTAAAGGGAGTTTATGGAAAATATCC
>CAZZPN010000207.1:0-2348 GCA_964655495.1 uncultured Oscillospiraceae bacterium | reverse complement strand
TATTTCTGTCAGGATGAATACGGTCAGATTGCACCTGTATATTCTATTTCAGCAGGTTTAGATTATCCCGGAGTTGGTCCTGAGCATGCCAATCTTCATGATATAAAAAGAGCAAAATATGTTCCCGTAACAGATGAAGAAGCTGTTTGTGCATTTGAATATCTTTCAAAAACTGAGGGAATTATTCCGGCGATTGAATCAGCCCATGCTATTGCGTATGCAATAAAACTTGCACCGACAATGGCTAAAGATAAAATAATAGTAGTAACAGTATCAGGCAGAGGAGATAAAGACTGTGCCCAGATTGCAAGATACAGAGGGGAGAATCTTTATGAGTAAAATAAAAGAAGCATTCAGAAACGGTAAACTATTTATTCCGTTTATAACCTGTGGAGACCCTGATATTGATACAACAGAAAAAATTATATATTCTGCTGTTGAAAACGGCGCAAAGCTTATTGAGCTTGGTATTCCATTTTCTGATCCTACTGCAGAAGGGCCTGTTATTCAGAGTGCAAATGTAAGAGCACTTTCTAATGGAGCTACAACAGATAAGATTTTCGAAATGGTTAAAAAGGTTCGTAAAAATGTTGATGTTGCACTTGTATTTATGACTTATGCAAATGTAATTTTTTCTTACGGTGCCGATAAATTTTTAAAAAATTGCAGTGAAGCAGGAATTGACGGTGTGGAGATTCCCGATTTACCTTTTGAAGAAAAAGATGAATTTTCAAATGAGTTTAAAAAATACGGCGTTGAGCTTATTTCTATCGTTTCTCCAAATTCAGGTAGCAGAGCTGCGATGATAGCAAAGGAAGCGGAAGGCTTTATATATATTGCCGGTGCAACTGTTGAAATGGGAGATATGGTTACACTACTTAATGAAATAAGAAAATATACTGATATTCCGTGCGTTGTTGATTTTGATATAATGGTGCATACCAAAAAAGTTAAAATTCCGGCTGAATTTGACGGAGTAATTGTAAGTACCCCCATTATTGAGCTTATTGAAAAATATAAGACAGATTCACCTGAATATATAGGCGAATATATCAGAAGATAAAAACGGAGAACATATATGAAAAACATTTCATCATTTAGTAAAATAAAGAAAAATTTCGGGTTGGGATGTATGCGTTTTCCTATAAAAGACAACAAACCTGACATAGAACACACTAAAAAAATGATTGATGTTTTTATGGAAAACGGCTTTAATTATTTTGATACTGCACACGGATATATCGACGGCAAAAGTGAATCAATAATGAAAGAGTGCCTTGTAGATAGGTATGAGAGAGACAGCTATGTTCTTACTAATAAGCTTTCAACTAATTTTTTTAGTAAAAATGAACATATTCGGCCTCTTTTTGAAAAACAGTTAAAATCCTGCGGTGTTGAGTATTTTGATTTTTATCTTATGCACGCACAGGATAAAAAGCTTTACGAAAAATACAAAAGCTGTAATGCTTACGAAACAGCTTTGGAATTAAAAAGAGAAGGAAAGCTTTTGCATTTTGGAATTTCTTTTCACGATAAAGCAGCTGTTTTGGAAAGAATTTTAAATGATTATCCTGAAATTGAAGTTGTTCAGTTACAGTTTAATTATTTTGATTATGAAGATGTTTCTGTTGAATCAAAAAAGTGCTATGAAGTTTGCAGAAAATATAATAAACCTGTAATTGTGATGGAGCCTGTAAAAGGCGGAAGTCTTGCTAACTTACCAAAAGATGCACAAGCTATACTTGATGAACTTGGAAATAGTTCTCCTGCAAGTTTTGCAATTCGTTTTGCAGCGGGCTTTGATGGAATAATAATGGTTCTTTCGGGAATGAGCAGTTATGAGATGATATGCGAAAATATAGGCTTTATGAAAGATTTTAGTCCACTTGACAAAAGAGAAAAAGAAGCTTTGAAAGAAGTATGCGAAATATTAAGAAGCAAAAATCTTATCTCATGCACAGCTTGCAGATATTGCATAAATGCCTGTAAGAAAAAAATTCTCATTCCTGATTTATTTTCTTGTTACAACGGCAAGAAAATATGGAATTCATGGAACAGCGATTATTACTATGGTGTGCATACACAGAAAAATCCAAAAGCAAGTGAGTGTGCAGGGTGCAGAAAATGCGAAGAAATATGTCCGCAGCATCTTAATATAACCAAGCTTCTGAAAACTGTTGCAGAAGAATTTGAAAAAGATTGATTTAAAAAAATTGTTGTTTTTTAGATAAAAAATATGCAGATAGTATTTTTTTTAAAGCTTTTGAAATTTTATTTATTGACTTTTTTTTTACACTGTGATATAATTACACAAAACAAAAAATGTTTGGAGGAGAATTTTTATGGGA
>CAZZPN010000206.1:0-2355 GCA_964655495.1 uncultured Oscillospiraceae bacterium | reverse complement strand
AAAGTTGCCTTTTATATACGAAGTGCTTTAAAATTCAATGTTGAAACCATAGCACCGGGAATTAATACATCAAAAGAAACTTTTTCATTGTACGATGGGAAAATCAGCTTCGGACTTTCTTCGATAAAAGGCGTGGGAATAGGTTTGGCTGAGCTTATTGTTGGTGAAAGAAACAATTTCGGAGATTTTTCATCGTTTGAAGATTTTGTCGGAAGAATGGTAAAACACCATATAAATAAAAATGCACTTTCATCCCTTATAAAAGCCGGTTGCTTTGATGAATTCGGACAAAGAAGCGAGCTTCTTAAAATTCACGAAATAGAGCTTTCAAAGCATACAAGTGAACTAAAAAACAATGTTACGGGACAGCTTGGTTTTTTTTCTTTTTCCGAACAGAAATTCAGCGAAGCTTCACAAAACAGTTATGAAAGAAAATATGAGAAAACAAATAAGCTTTCTTCGGAAGAACTCGAAATGGAGAGGGAAGTTTTGGGACTTTATATTTCAGGGCATCCTCTTGATGAATTTATAAATAAAATTCACGCCATAACAAAAAACGAAGTATATTCAATAAAAGAGCAGATATTGTCTTTTGGCGATGTTCCGTCAGAATATAAAGGCGAATGTGTTTTGGTAGGATTGGTAAAAAATCCAACACAAAAAATGACAAAAAACTTAAAAGAAATGCTTTTCTTTTCTTTAGAGGATATATCCGGAACGGTTGATTGCGTTGTTTTTCCGAATGTTATGGAAAAATACGGAATGTTTTTAGGTAAAGATAATATTGTAATTGTAAAAGGCTATTTTTCTTTTGATAACAATAAAGTGAGCTTTACTGTAAATACCGTTGAACATTTTAATACTAAGAAATCTTACCTCAAAATGTATTTAAAAATTGACAAAGATAAAGAAATGTGTTATAATGATATCATAACAAAACTTCAGTTTTTCAGTGGGGATACTCCTGTGTATTTTTATTATCCCCATAAAAAGAAAACTTTTCTTGCACCTCAGAAATATTGGGTAAGTGAAAATAAAATCCTCATTACTGAGCTTGAAAAGCTTTTGGGAGAAGAAAATGTAAAAGTTGTTATAGCATAAAAATTTATAAAAACAGAGAAAGGAATTTTTATTATGAAAAAGAATTATTTCCCTTTAATTATAGTGTTATTATTGTGTGCAGCACTTGTGGTCGTATCATTTTTTAAAGAAAATGGTGAAAATGTATCTGTTTTCAACGATACAACTGTAAACGAAGAAACAAAAAACGATACTGAGAAAGACAACAATAAAACAAATGAAGAAACACAAAAAGAAGAAGTTTTTAATCAGGATGATACAAATAATAAAGATAAAAATGTAGCAACACAAAATTCACAGGAAAAAAAGCCAAACGATGAAAAAGCTGCACAGACTACAAAAAGTGCACAAGGCTTATTCTTAGGAATGGACGATTCTAATTTTGTTGTTATATTTATGGATGACGGAAGCGGAACTCCAAAAGATAACCGTTTTGCAATCGACAGAAGTCTTAACTTTGAAAACAGTGATGTAGAGATTGGAGACAGCGTTAGCTTTGAATATGTAACCAATTCTAAAGACACAAAGACAATAGTTAAAATATCAAGAACAAAATAGAGAAATAAACTAACACAAAAAGCGGCAAATATTTTGCTGCTTTTTTATATTTCAATAATGACGAAAAAATGTTTTTCGCATCGTTTTAAGTCGAAAAAGTATTGACAAAAATTTCTTGCTATGATATAATCTCCTTATTAATTTACAAAGGAGTTTTTTAAAATGAAAAACAAAAAGAGACTTCTTCCGTTTATAGCGATTCTCACAATGTTGATTACTACATTGGCTCCGATAATTGCTTTTGCTGAAGAAGAAGCACCTTCAAATATGTTTTTTGGTACTGCATGGGCGCTTTTGCCTCCTGTGATTGCCATTGCACTCGCACTTATAACCAAAGAAGCATATTCATCATTATTCATAGGTATTTTTGTCGGCGGACTTTTCGCTGCAAATTTTCATCCGGTAAAAGCTGTTGACACAATGCTTAACGACGGACTTATCTCAGCAGTTTCCGGAACAGCAGGTATATTTATATTCCTTGTTGTTCTTGGTATTTTGGTTGCACTCGTTAATAAAGCAGGCGGAAGTGCTGCTTTTGGTACATGGGCTCAGAAAAACATAAAATCAAGAACAGGCGCAATGCTTGCAACTTTTGTACTTGGTGTACTTATTTTTATCGACGATTACTTTAACTGTTTAACTGTTGGTTCTGTAATGCGTCCGGTAACAGATAATCACAAAATTTCAAGAGCAAAGCTTTCATACATAATTGATGCT
>CAZZPN010000205.1:0-2373 GCA_964655495.1 uncultured Oscillospiraceae bacterium | reverse complement strand
ATTTCAACAGTATTTGCGATTATTGTTGCCGGAGGATGCTATTTCCTCGGTGGTTTCGGAAGATTGTTCACAAATATTTTAGACGTCCAGAACGGTGTGCCGGCAGGCGGATATGATGCAATTATTCCAAAGATGCTTGAAAATTTACCTGATTTTCTTATTGCTATCGTTATCATTCTTGTGCTTTCAGCATCAATGTCAACACTTTCATCGCTCGTTCTTGCTTCAAGCTCAACATTGACACTTGATATGATAAAAGGTCATATTGTAAAAGATATGAAAGAAAAAGACCAGGTATTTGTAATGAGAGTGCTTATAGTAGTATTTATCGCAGTTTCTGCATTTATAGCTATAAACAAGGATAAACTCGGTTACATAGCAGATATGATGGGTATTTCATGGGGTGCTCTTGCAGGTGCGTTCTTAGCTCCGTTCTTATATGGATTATATTCCAAAAAAACAACAAAAGCTTCAGTATGGGTAAGCTTTATCTTCGGTTCAGGGCTTATGGTTTTAAATATGCTTATAAGAGCAAAATTCCCGGTAATTCTTCAGTCACCGATTAACAGCGGTGTTATAGCTATGCTTGGCGGACTTGTGATTGTTCCTGTGGTAAGCTTATTCACTAAAAAGCCTGATGAAGCGCTCGTTGACGCTTGCTTTGAAAGCTATGAAAAAGAAGTTACAGTTAAAGCAAAGGTTTCTTTATCAGATAAAGATTAATTTTAAAAACTATACATAAATAAAAAATGCACAACTTCAAAAACAGTTGTGCATTTTTTGTTCGGTATAATTACAATTCAATTCCAAAAAGCTTTTGGGAATTTTCGGATAATATTTTTTTGTTTGTTTTATCGGATAAGCGGAGTGATAAAAATCTTTCGACCTCAATCTCAGGTGTCCACATAGGATAATCTGTTCCGAATAAAACTTTTTCGTCGCCATACATATCTATCAGCTCAATAATTTTTTTATCATCAAGACAGTAGAAGGTAGAGGAGCAGTCAACATAAAGATTTTTGTATTTATAAAGCTCTTTTGCCGCTTCTTCCCATATTGACCAGCCGCCGAAATGTGCGCCTATAATCGTCAGATTTTCATATATGTCAAGTATCGGCTTTAAACGGTTAGGATTGGAAAAATCATATCTGCTGTCCCCGGTGTGCATAAGAATAGGAAGCTTACCGTCACATTCTTCATATATTTTCAAGCATCTGTAATCGTCGATTTTAAATTTTTGAATATCAGGATGAAGCTTGACACCTTTTAAACCAAGCGAGATTATTTCGTCAACATCTCTTTTTATATCGTCGCTGTCGGGGTGGAGAGTACCTAAGCCTGTCATGATTGAAGCGTTTTCTTCAATAGTGTTTGCAATAAAACGGTTTATTGAAGATACTTGTGCAGGAGCAGTAGCTACCGACTGAACAATAAAGTGTGAAACATTGGCTTTTTTCCCAAGCTCCTTTAACATAGATACAGTCCCGTCAAGCTCTGTAACATTAAGCTGATAAAATTTTTCAGTCGCTTTCGTCGCTTTGAGTGCAATTTTATCGGGATATATATGACAGTGAGAGTCAATTATTTTATACATTATTTAACCTCTTTGGTATCACTTTCTCTTATTGCCGCACGCCTTATTTTTCCGTTAAATGTTTTTGGAAGTGCGTCAACAAATTCAACTATACGAGGATATTTGTAAGGCGCTGTGTTTGTTTTTACATACTGCTGCAATTCTTTTATAAGAGCATCAGTTCCTGTGTAGCCTTTTGAAAGAACGATTGTTGCTTTAACAACAAAGCCTCTTACCGCGTCAGGTACACCTGTAACAGCAACTTCATTTACTGCCGGATGTTCCATAAGAACGCTTTCAATTTCAAAAGGCCCGATACGGTAGCCTGATGATTTTATAACATCGTCGTTTCTTCCTACATAACGGAACATACCCATTTCATCTCTGTATGCAACATCACCGGTGTGATAAAAGCCTTCAACAACAGGAGACATCTTCGTTTCGTTTGCAACATAGGTTTTCAAAAGTCCGCAAGGCTTACGCTCTTTGCTTAAAACTCTTATGCAGATTTCTCCGTTTGTACCTCTTTGGCAATGCTCGTTGTTTTCGTTTATTATATGTACATCATAGCCCGGAACAGGAAAACCGAGAGCACCCGGTACCGGCTTTGTCCAGGGGTATATCGTTGCTATACAAAGTGTTGTTTCTGTCTGACCGAAGCCTTCGTAGATTTCTAACCCTGTTGCTTCTTTCCAGCGATTGAATATTTCAGGATTCAAAGCTTCACCTGCTGTACAACAGTGTGTAAGCGCAGAAAGGTCATATTTTTTTACATCGTTCTGGAGCATAAGACGGTACAT
>CAZZPN010000204.1:0-2386 GCA_964655495.1 uncultured Oscillospiraceae bacterium | reverse complement strand
AAAAAGTGCATCAACAAAAGTTAATGCACTGAAAAATGCACAACCCTGAATGTTGTCACACAAATTTCCGTACCTTAAAACAAGTATGCGAAAAATAGAGCGTGCATTTTTACCAAAAGGTAAAAATACATACCCATCTTAAAAGTACGATAACAAAATTTGTATGACAATCGTATTATATCATATATTTCCATAATAGTCAATAATTTCATAAAATAATTGCATAACTATTTTTTAGGTATAATGACAGTATTAAATCTAATCATAAATCACTTTATCGCCTGTTTGAAGATTTTTTGGATTTAAAATAATTTTTTCGTTTTCAAAAAGACCTTCCGAAACTTCGCTGTAATTGTCCATCTTAATTTTTCCGGGAGTTATAGCTCTTTTTACGCAAAAATCATTTATTACAATCATCACACAAGTATCACCTTTTTCATCTTGAAAGAAGCACGAACGGGGGATAAGAATAACATCGTTGTCAATGCCGCCGTAAATAAATGCTTCGCCTTCACCATTTAGTTCTTCTTCTGCTACAACAGAAACAGACGCATTATAAAGTGAGGAGTTTATTTTTTCTAAGCTTTGTAAATATCCGTCATAATATTTTCCGTCTATATAAACGCTTGCCTGAGCGCCTTCTTTTATTTTCAGCGGCTCTTTTGTTTTTCCTGTTATATAGTTTAAATTTCCTGATTTTTCTATTTTTCCTTTAATAGAAAAGCTTTCCTGTATATCAGTCTGTTTAACTGTGTGCAAAACCACTTTTGTTTCTTTTGAATTAAAAATATAATCAAAAATCATTATTGAAAAAACGATTAAAGCCGTTGAAAAAATAAGGATTAAAGTTTTTTTCATTTAATTTTTCTCCTTTTTTAATTTTTTTCTTTTTTCTTTTTTTAGTCTTTACAAAATATGTATTTTGTGTTATACTTTACTATATTTTAGTCAGAATAAATAAAAAACATACCTCTAATAATTTTAGGAGAAGAGTATAATGATTATAACAGATTTTTCAAAATATGTTGATAATGTTATTGAGCTTAGAAGGGAATTGCATAAATTTCCTGAGCTTAGCACAAAGGAATATAAAACCTGCGAATTTATAATAGAAAATTTAAAAAAATTCGGTATAAAGAATATAAAAAAAATGTATAATACCGGAGTTGTTGCAGTTATCGGAGACGAAAAAAAGCCTTGTATTGCAGTAAGATGCGATATTGATGCACTTCCTGTTGAAGAAAAAACAAAGCTTCCTTTTAAATCGCAGAACAAAGGTGTAATGCACGCTTGTGCGCACGATGCCCATACGGCTGTTGTTCTTACTCTGGCTAAAATATTGGCTGACAACGAAGAAAAGCTTTCAAAATGCGTCAAGCTTATTTTTCAGCCTGCAGAAGAAACAGAGGGCGGAGCAAAGCAGATGATTGAAGAAGGTGTCCTTGAAAATCCAAAAGCAGAAAAAGTTTTTGGTTTTCACTTCTGGAGTGGAATTGAATGTGGAAAGGCTACATATCAAAACGGTGTGTCTTTTGCTTCATGCTCAAGATTTGAAATAAAAATAAAAGGAAAAGGCGGACACGGTGCTATGCCCGAAAAAGTGATAAACAGCCTTATCCCTGTGTCATATCTTATAAATGAATTTAGATTGCTTAACGAAAGCTTCAAAAACGCAGTTATAAGTTTATGTACTTGCAATACAGATGGTTCTCATAATGTTTTTTGCGAAAATGCAGTTTTAAAGGGAACAATAAGAACACTTAATAAGGAAGACTATGAAAAAATTACATCAAAAATAATGAGCTTTGAAAAAACAGTTAAAAATGATTTTAACTGTGATTGCGAGATTGATATAATATACGAATACCCTGCGCTTGTAAATGATGATGAAGCACTTTTTGAGCTTTTAACTGCCTCAAAGTATGTTTTGGGAGAAGAAAATGTATATGAAACAAAATTTACATATGCTGCAGAAGATTTTTCTTTTTTTTCGCAGGCGGTAAAATCAGCACATATAAAAATAGGTTCATCAAATAAAGACCGCCCTGAGACATATTTGCCGCTTCATAATCCATCGTTTGATATAGACGAAAATGCGCTTGGTTACGGCATTAAGATTCTATCCTATCTTTGTTTTTAGCGTGACTTTTCAAACCATATTCAGTTCAAGTTCTGTCACGCTAAAATAAAAAATGTATATTTCCCTGAAAAAGCGAAATACTAAAAAAAGAAATGGTATCGGGGAGGTGTGCAAAAATGGATAAAAATCAGCAGAACAACCAGAATCAGCAAAATAACAAAAATAACCAGAACGAACCGAATCAGAAAAACAACAAACAAAACCAGAACAATCAGCAGGAAAACCAGAATAAATAACAATGTTATA
>CAZZPN010000203.1:0-2421 GCA_964655495.1 uncultured Oscillospiraceae bacterium | reverse complement strand
TTTAATATATACGACACAAACCCACCTGAAAATGGTGGGTTTGTCAGTAGTCTGACGGTAAGATTATCTTACCGTTTTTTATTTTATCTATTTTTTGTATCTCAAATAATAAAACAAATATTGCTGCGCTATTCCGCAATATTCTCCGAACATATCGCCGGACTTTTCCTTAATGTCTTTATCGCTTATGCTATATAGCTGATCCATAGCTTTTTTTATCCAGGTATCAGTAGGAAAAGCTTCAAAAAAGCCAAAAGAAAAAAGACAAATGCAGTCAGCGACTTTTTCGCCTACTCCTTTTATTGTAAGAAGCTTTTCTTTGACTTGTGCATAAGAGAGTTTTTTTAGTTCTTCAATGTTTATTTCGCCGCTGTTTATTTTTTCGACTGCGTCGATTATGTAAGGCGCACGGTAGCCGCATTTTACACTTTCTAAATCTTTTTCTGTTATGTCTTCCATTTGCTTTGGGGTAGGGAATGTATAATAATCTTGGTCGTTATATGATATTTTGCTTCCGAAAAGTCGTGCAGTTTCTTCGACGCATTTCGCTATTTTTGGTATATTGGAACGCTGAGAATATATAAATGTAAGAAGCGTCTCAAAAAAATCTTGTTTTAAAATTCGTATTCCTCTCCCGAAATTTATTGCGTTTTTTATCTTTTCATCATATACCAAAGCATCCTCGATTGCCTTATAATCTCTTTTTAAATCGAAAAATTCAGTTAACTGCTCTTTCGAAATATTTCCCGACGATTTTATTATATAACAATCTTTTTCCTCAAAAAGTTCAATTACATTGTCAAATGCAACACCCGAAAAAATATTTTCTTTTTTTGAAAATCTGAAACATTGGCCGCAGTCAAAAAATAACTGCGGCACAAAATAAGGATTTTTTTCAATATAAAACTTGTTGTCTCTTGTTTTTATTTCCATAACTATTTGATAACTTCCTTTAAAGCAACTGCTAAACTTGATAAGCCTTGTAATTCAGAAGGGATAATAATTTTTGTAGCCTGACCGTCAGCAACCTCTTTAAGTGCTTCTAAACTCTGGAGTGCGATAACATTGTTATCAAGACCAACTTCTTTGATAAGCTTAAGACCTTCGGCAGTGGCCTTCTGAACTTCTAAAATGGCCTGTGCTTCACCTTCTGCTTTTTTAATTTGCGCTTCCTTTGCAGCTTCAGCACGAAGAATCATAGATTCTTTTTCACCTTCGGCAACAAGAACCTGCGAACGCTTTTCACCTTCAGCTTTAAGAATGGATTCTCTTCTTTCTCTTTCTGCTTTCATCTGCTTTTCCATTGCATCCTGGATTTCTCGTGGCGGAAGAATGTTTTTAAGTTCAACACGGTTGATTTTTATTCCCCAAGCGTCAGTAGCTTCGTCCAAAATCGCACGCATCTTTGTGTTAACTGTATCCCTTGATGTAAGAGTTTCATCAAGTTCAAGGTCACCTACGATATTTCTGAGTGTTGTAGCGGTTAAATTTTCGATTGCCATCATAGGATTATCTACGCCGTAGGTGAATAATTTTCCGTCGGTAATCTGATAAAAAACAACAGTATCAATCTGCATTGTTACATTATCCTTTGTGATAACCGGCTGTGGCGGAAAATCTACAACCTTTTCTTTAAGACTTACAACTCTTGCAACTTTTTCTATAAATGGAATTTTGAAATGAACTCCGACATTCCATGTTTCAGAATAAGCACCGAGTCTTTCAATTATATAAATATGTGCTTGTGGTACAATTCTTATACATCTTATAAGAATTACAATAATTGCGATACCTAAAATAATTGGGATTAATGGCATGATACTTCCTCCTTAATTTCTTCGACGATAAGCTTAACGCCTTCAATTTCATTTATTATTACTTTTTTGTTTTTTTCGATTTTGTTTCCGTCTGAAGACCTTGCTGACCATATAAGTCCGTTTACTTTAACACAGCCCACAGCCTCTAAATTATCAATGTCTTCTGTAACGATAGCTGTCTCTCCGATTAATCTGTCGGAATTTGTGCTTACTTTTTTTGATTTTATTTTGTTCACAAACGGTTTTGTCAATATGATAAGAATGATTGATGTTAAAACCAATACGAAAATCTGTGCCCAATACATTTGCGGAAAGAAATATGCGAACACACATGTAACAAGCGAAGCAATGCTTATCCAAATGGATACAAAATCTGTTGTCATGGCTTCAACAACAAGAAGCGCAACGAAAAGTATGAGATAAAATATATACATATAAGTTTCCCCCTTTTAACTTATTTTATCACACGCTAAGGCGTTTGTCAATAGGCTGAAAAATTACCTGTATTTTTTATTGTAGAATTGTCAATGATGGGTGACACTTTTATTCAAAAAATAAAAAGATGCACTCCAAAGTTTTATTTGTCAAGGTGGAACGGTGGAAA
>CAZZPN010000202.1:0-2426 GCA_964655495.1 uncultured Oscillospiraceae bacterium | reverse complement strand
TAACAAGAGATAACAAACTGCTCTCAGCATTTTTTTGCGGTTTTTTAGAAATAACAACGGGAAACTCCGAAATTTTCTCCCTTTCTTTCATATATCCTTATATTGAGTATGTTGCAGTTTTTTTCACGGGCTTCGGTGGACTTTGCGTTTTATTTCAGAGTATGAGCTTTTGTAAAAAAAAGGATATTAATATTATATACTTTATGCTTTCAAGACTGATTTTTTCGTCTTGTGCGCTTATGTTTTTTATTTTATTGAAATTATTTTAGGAGGAAAAAAGTGATACACAAAATTTATACTTATGATGATCTTACTTATGATCTCATTAAAATCAATGTTTTTAAGAAGTTCTTAAGCTTCAAATCAATAGGAAAAAGCGTGAATAATAAGGATATTTTCCTTATTAAAGCAGGAAACGGTGCGAAAAAAATTTTGGTAATCTGCGGTCATCACAGCTTAGAGACTATAATGAGCGAATTTATAACGGATTATCTTATGAACAAGGAAAAAGACTTTTTTGATAAGGTTTCTTTTTATGCCGTTCCGCTTCTTAACCCCGACGGTGCGGATATTTTAACGGGAAGAATTAATATCCCTTGCCTTTCACAGTATCGGGACAGATGGCAGGCAAACTTCAACGGAGTAGATTTAAACCATAATTACGATGCAGGCTTTTTAAAAGCAAGAGAAGCCGTAGAAAATGAGGGCATCTGCGGACCTTATTTCACAAAATACGGCGGTGAATACCCTTTTTCCGAGCCTGAAACAATGTGTATAAAAAATCTTTGCGAAAGAACAGCCTTTGATTTGGCGATTGCCTTTCATACACAAGGAAAAGAAATCTATTCGGGCTACGACGGAATTTCCCCTGATAATACAGAAGAATTAACCCGTATTTTCGCAGAATGTTCAGGATATACTCCCTCAATCCCATCAAAAACTGCTTCCCACGCAGGCTTTAAGGATTGGTTTATAAAGACATACAAAAAACCTGCCTTCACTATTGAGGCAGGCATCGGAAAAAACCCCATATATCATAGTCAGTACCCACAAATAAAAGAGGACTGCACTAAGATACTTGATAGTGCAGTCAAATTCTTTTCGTAAAAAAGAGAATGTTAAAAAAAGAGGGCGTGTCTCAATAAGTGAAAGAAACACAAATTGAGGCAACGCCTTTTTATATTCTTTTTTCTGCGTTCTGAACTTTTTTACCATTCCCTTTAAGTTGAATAAATATTCCGCATACAATTATAAGAAGTCCGATAATAGAGTATATACTGAATTCTTCCTTCAATATCAATGATGTCCACACCAAAGATAGAAACGGTGTTATATATGCAAGATTGGAAATTTTAGCCGTATCCCCTTTTGCAAGTGCCAAGGCCCAGGTAGTGAAAGGAATTGCGGTAGTGAATATTCCAACCCAAATCATTCCTGCAGACTGAACAAAAGAAAGTGTAAAAGAGTCTTTTGTTATAAGAGTATATACTAAAGATATCACAAACGCATAAAAATAATAGAGCATCATACTTAAATATTTGTCATAGGTTTTCTGCTTGTTAAGAACTACGAACAATCCGTAAGAAACAGCCGCCAAAACGCAGTAAAAAGCTCCCGTAAGAGTGTCTTTTCCAATGTTTAATAAATTTCCGTTTGCAGTAACAACAATTACACCTATAAATGACAGCAGAATAGCAACAGCTTTTTTCCCTGTCATTTTTTCTTTTAAAATAATACACGCAAACACAACCGACATAATCGGCCACAAATAGTTTATAATAAAAGCTTGTGAAGCCTCCATCATATCTATTCCCATATACAAAAGCAGATGATATAAAAATATTCCCAGCGAACCTATACAAAATATGTGTATATGGTCTTTAAGCTTATATGTTTTGAATTCTTTTATCGTGCCTTTTAATAAATTCACTATCAGTAAAAAAACAAACGAAACAAGCGTGCTTGCAAGCATAATCTGCATACTGTTAAGGCTGCCGAGCAATAATTTTGTCGATGTTGCTGTGGTTGACCACAAAAATATTGATATCGCTGCATATAAATATTCTTTTTTCATTTTTTTAGTTCCCTATATTATTCAAGTATATTTGTTGTTATAAAATCAACGCCAAGCTCCGCTAATTTTTCCGCATCTTCTTTTTTATCGCTGGTCCAGCAGTTTATTTTTATGCCTTTTCGATGAAGCTTTTTGATATTTTCTGCATTCAGTTTTTTGTAATATATATCAAGATTAAGTTTGTTATCATAAAGTTTTTTTATAAGCTCATCTGTAATCTCTTTGTCCCCGATAAGCCATTGTATATCGTTTTTGGGAAGCATTTTTCTCAAGCTAACGCAATTTTCAAAATCAAAAGAAATAAAAATAACATTTTCTAAATAATCAAGTTCTTTTATTTCTTCTACCATAC
>CAZZPN010000201.1:0-2431 GCA_964655495.1 uncultured Oscillospiraceae bacterium | reverse complement strand
TGAAAGAAGCTACAAATATAGTTGAAAAATGTATAAGAAAAACCACGAAGAAATCAAAAACAAAAAAACTGTTTTTTTTCTTTCTTATCACAATAAGTATATCTCTCACATTTTTCCTGATATTTTCTCATTTATTTTAAAAAAGCTGCGACAAACCGCAGCTTTTTTAAAATTATACTCCGCTATATGCTGAAAAACCACCGTCAACAGGAATAACAACACCGTTTACAAATGAAGATTTTTCGCTGTCAACAAGGAACATCAATGTTCCGAGTAATTCTTCCGGTTTTCCGAATCTGTCCATCGGAGTCTGTGAAAGAATTTTTTTGCTTCTTTCAGTATAAGTTCCGTCATCGTTAAGGAGAAGCTTTTCATTCTGTGCAGTAACGAAAAATCCCGGAGCGATGGCATTTACTCTTATGCCTACTTTTGAAAAATGAACAGCGAGCCACTGTGTGAAGTTTGAAACGGCAGCTTTAGCACCGCTGTAAGCAGGAATTCTTGTCAAAGGACAAAAAGCATTCATTGAAGAAACATTGATAATAACTGCATCTTTTTTCTTGCTCATATCCTGCGCAAAAGCCTGAGTCGGCATAAGTGTTCCCAAAAAGTTAAGATTGAAAACAAATTCAACTCCTTTAGGGTCAAGATCAAAAAATGTTTTAATTTCCTCGTTATCAAGGTCAGCAGGATCAAAATAATCCTTTGTTGTTGTTCCTCTCGGATTGTTTCCTCCTGCACCGTTTATAAGAATATCACAAGTGCCAAGCTCCTTTGTAACGATATTTCTTGCTTCTTCCAAGCTTTCTTTATCAAGTACATTTGTTTTTACAGCTATTCCGCCGATTTCATCAGCAACAGCCTTTGCTTTATCGTAATCAAGATCAAGCACGGCTACTTTCGCACCGTTATCGGCTAAACATTTTGCAAAAGAACTGCAAAGTATTCCTGCACCTCCGGTTACAACTGCAACCTTATTTTCTAAAATTCCTGCCATTTTTGTCATTCCTCTCTTTATATTCTTTTTTAGTATTATTCTTCACTTGCCTGCCATAAGCCGTTGATATAAGCAGCACCCAAAGCTCTGTCAAAAAGTCCGTAGCCCGGTTTTCCTGTTTCTCCCCATATCATTCTGCCGTGGTCAGGACGGATAAATCCATCAAATTTATTTTTCTTAAGTATTGCTACAATTTTAACGATATCAAGTGAGCCGTATTCAGAAAAATGAGCTGTTTCTTCAAAGCTTCCGTCTTCAAAATTCTTAACATTTCTTATGTGCATAAAATGTATTCTTCCCATTTTTGAATATTTGTCAACCATTGAAGGAATATCATTTTTACTGCAGCATCCCAAAGAGCCTGTACAGAAAGTAAGACCGTTGTAAGGGTGGTCATACAATTTCAAAAATCTGTCGATATTTTCTTCGGATGTGATAATTCTCGGAAGTCCGAAAATAGGATATGGTGGATCGTCCGGATGAATTGCCATTTTTACTCCGTATTCAACGGCAACAGGCATAATTTCGTTTAAGAAATATCCAAGATTGTTCCACAAATCTTCTTCTGTAATTTTTGCATACTCATCAAAAAGTGCTTTTAAATCTTCTTTTTTATAACTTGCATCCCAACCCGGAAGTGATAATTCGCCTGTAAGCGGATCCATTTTCTGAAGCTGGTCGATATAATATACAAGAGCGTTTGAGCCGTCAAAAAGTGTTTTATCAAGCTGTGTTCTTGTCCAGTCAAAAACAGGCATAAAATTATAGCAAATACAGCTTATTCCCGCTTTTCCGAGTCTTCTTATGTTTTCCTTGTAGTTTTCGATATACTTATCTCTTGAAGGCTTACCGAGTTTGATATCCTCATGAACAGGAACGCTTTCAATAACATCAAACAAAAGTCCTGCTTCTTCGGTGGTTTTCTTCAAATCGTCAATGCTTTCCTCGCTCCACACTTCCCCGACAGGAACATCATACACAGCGGTAACTATTGACTTCATATTAGGTATCTGTCTGATGTAGCCTATTTTAACAGGATCATCATGACCGTACCAGCGAAAAGACATTTTCATAATATTACGGTATCGGATTTATTTAAAAAATTTTCAAAAATCCGATTTTTCCTTTCATAAATATATTTTTTATGATACCATTATAGCATATTTTTTCAAAAAATTCAATAAATATTTTGCTTTAAATATTGCGTATATTGACACCGAAGAAAAAATATGGTATAATTTTAAAAAAATATTTTTTACGGAGGTAATAAACAATGCAAACAGGAATTTTATCATTACTTTTATCACTTTGTATGATTTTTTCATCAACAGGAACTATAAAAACTCCCAACCTTTCAAAAGCAGAGCTTACATCATACACAACTCAGGGTGAGCTCACAATCGAACTAAAAGCTGATATTGACGAAGAAACAAA
>CAZZPN010000200.1:0-2447 GCA_964655495.1 uncultured Oscillospiraceae bacterium | reverse complement strand
GCCAAAGACACACGCCCCTCAAACGTGCCTGTCTGCCGATTCCAGCACACTCGCAAATATGAAATTTTCATCAACGAATGATATTATAGCAGAAAGTTTTTTGTTTGTCAAGGCTTTTTTATAAAAAATAAAAAAATTTTCAAGCAAGAGATTTTTATGGAATAATCAGGTATATTTTTGTGAGCATTTGTGTAATATTATAATAAAATTTTTTAAGAAAAACAAACTTTTTAAGAAAAAAAATTATTCGCCAAAAACATTGGTATAATAAGGATTTGCGACAAAAAGTAATGAAAAAACAGTGATGAAAATAAAAAAAACTTGACAAATATGGGGATTTGTGTTATAATTGATGACAATCCGAAAAAATAACAAGCAATGAATTCAGAAAATTTCTTTTTTTTATAAAGAATTTTAATTGCTAATAAAAAATAGGGGGAAACAATTTGATAAAAACGGGAATAGCCAATTATAAGGCTTATGCTGCAAAAGAACAGTTGTCTGTATCGGCAGTACTACTAACCGTCGTAGTCTTTTTGATTTTGTTTTCAGCTTCAGTATTCGGAAAAAACATTGTGATTGATATTGATGGAGAAAAAACGGAGTTATTTGTTTTTAATTCTACTGTTGCTGACCTAATCGATACTTACAATATTGACTTTTGCAAGTATGATGAAATTTCGGCTTTACCGGAAAGCAAAATTTACAATAATCAGACTTTAACAATTACTAAAGCATTTGAAATTGATTTTGAGCTTAACGGAGAGACGAAAAAGATTTATACTACAAAAACAACCGTTAATGATTTTCTTTATGAAAATAAGCTTAGTGTAGGCGAGTATGATGTATTGTCTTTACCGCTTACTGCCCGTCTTGAAAGCGGAGCAAAGCTTAGCTTACAGACAGCGGAAGTAACTTATGAAACAGTTACTGAAACAGTTCCTTTCAAAACCGTTTTAGTTCCTGATTATTCTCGTGATTTAGGCGAGAGTACGATAACAAATGAAGGAAAAGATGGTTTAAGAGAGGTCTGCTATAAGGTTGTTAAAAGAAATGGTGAAGTAATTTCAAAAGAAGTCGCAGAAGAAACTGTATTGGAAGAACCTGTAAATCAGGTGAAAAAATACGGTACGGCTGCAGTTAAACTTGCGTCCCGTGATGCCGGCGCATCCTTCAGATACAAAAATGTTATCAGAATGACAGCAACGGCTTATGACCTCAGCTATGAAAGCTGCGGAAAACACCCGGGACATCCGGCATACGGTATAACCGCTTCCGGAATGCGTGCAAGACGAGGCGTTGTTGCTGTTGATACTTCAGTTATTCCACTTGGAACAAGACTTTATATTGAATCAACGGACGGCAGCTACACCTATGGATACGCAGTAGCAGGGGACAGAGGCGGCGCAATTCGTGGAAATAAGATTGACTTATTTATGGATACAAGAAGCGAATGTCTGCAGTTTGGCAGAAGAAGCGTAAATGTTTATATTTTAGAGTAAAAAATGCAAAAAAGATGCCAGGGATTTTTTTCGGTGATCCTTGGCATTACTCATATACATATATATATAAATAGAAAGGTACACATTTATATATGAAAAAAATCACTGCAAAAAAATCCTTGGGACAAAACTTTTTAAAGGATGAGAGTATAATACAAAATATTGTTGAAGCTTCGGGCGCAAATAGTGATACTGATATCATTGAAATCGGTCCGGGGTTAGGAGCAGTTACAAAGTATCTTGTAAAGGTGGGCAAATCACTCACTGCTGTTGAGATTGATGAAAGATTGTATGAAAATCTTGAAAACTGTTTTTCGTGTTATGAAAACTTCCGTCTTATAAAACAGGATATTTTAAAAACCGATATACGAGAATTTATAAGCGATAATACGATTATAGTTGCAAATTTACCTTATTATATTACTACTCCCATAATAACAAATATTTTAGAAAGCAGATACAACTTAAAGTCTATGACCGTTATGGTGCAGCATGAGGTTGCAAAAAGAATTTGCGCTGATGAAACTTCAAAGGACTACGGTGCGCTTTCGGTGCTTTGCAGATATTATTGCGATTGTGAAATTCAATTTATAGTTGACAGATTCTCATTTGAGCCTGTTCCGAAAGTAACCTCGGCAGTTGTAAAAATGGATTTTCTTTCTAAGCCGAGAGTAAAACCTGTTGACGAAAAAGAGTTTTTCAGAGTTGTAAAAGCTGCTTTTTCAAACAGAAGAAAAACATTTGCTAATTGCCTTATGGGAAGCTATGGTTTTTCAAGAGAGGAAGCAAACAATATTATTACATCTTGTGATATTGATATTATGGCTCGTGGTGAAACATTATCGCTGCAAGATTTCAAAAAAATAAGCGATTTCATATGCAAAATGGACAAATAATAAAAAAAGACGAAAAAAATGAATTTTTTTTGTTTTTCTCTTGCATTTT
>CAZZPN010000199.1:0-2470 GCA_964655495.1 uncultured Oscillospiraceae bacterium | reverse complement strand
TCGGCAGTTTCGGAAATTGTGAATTTGCAGGCAGTTTTGAATCTTCCGAAAGGAACAGAGCATTTTGTGAGCGATATACACGGTGAATATGAACATTTTATACATATTATGAATACCGCTTCGGGAGTAATAAAAAATAAAATAGAAATTCTTTATAAAGATGTTCTTACAAAAAAAGAACAGATTGAACTTGCAAATCTTATTTACTACCCTGAAAAAAAGCTGAAATATGTCGAAGTATCAAACGAATGGTATAAGATAAACTTACTTCGACTCATTAATGTTTGCGTATTTGTATGTTCTAAATATACTCGTTCAAAGGTGCGCCGTGCGCTTCCGAAAAAATTCGGATATATAATTGACGAGCTTCTAAACTGCGACAGCACAGATGTAAATAAGGAGGACTATTATAACACAATAGTTTCCACTATTATAGAGCTTAACGAAGCCGAGAATTTCATTATCGCAATTTCGGGAGTCATAAGAACACTTGCGGTTGACCATCTTCATATTGTAGGCGATATTTTTGACAGAGGCCCCAGACCTGATATAGTGATGGATTATCTTATGAAATACCATTCTATTGACATACAGTGGGGTAACCACGATGTACTGTGGATGGGTGCAGGCTTAGGAAATCCTGCGTGTGTAACTATTGCAGTATCAAACTGCTTAAAGTATGGGAATACTGAGGTTTTGGAAAACGGCTACGGCATAAGCTTAAGAGGATTAGAGCATTTCGCAGTTAATACCTATACTGATGAAAAAATGACGGTAAACGAAAAAATGTTTAAGGCGATTTCAGTTATAAGAGTTAAAATCGAAGACGAGCTTATGAAATCGCACCCTGAATATTTTATGACAGATATGACGCATCTTGATAAAATTGATTTTGATAAAAAGACCTGGTCAGGTTACAAAATGAAGGACTGCGATTTTCCGACCGTTGATAAAAATAATCCCACAATGCTGACAAACGAAGAAAAAGAAGTTATAACAAGTTTAACAAGAAGCTTTAGAGAAAGCGAAAAGCTTAACCGTCATATAAGATTTCTTTTTTCAAAAGGGAGCTTGTATCTTTGCTATAACGACAATCTTTTGTTTCATGGAAGTATTCCGCTTACGGAGAGTGGAGAATTTAAAAAAATTGATATGTCAGGACAGCTTTACAGTGGAAAAAGCTATTTTGATTTTTGCGACAGGACACTCAGAAGAGCTTACGAAACAAAGGACGAAAAGCTTCTTGATTTCTTCTGGTATATGTGGTGCGGAATAGATTCCCCATTCTTTGGAAAAGACAGAATGACATTTTTTGAAAGACTTTTTGTTGAAGATAAAAGCGCTTCTTACGAAAGAAAACAGTATTATTTTGAATTGCAGGACAGGGAAGATGTCGTAAGAAGAATTTTTGATGAATTTTCTCTTGATTATGATAATTCCCATATTATAAATGGACATATCCCCGTTAAATATAAGGAGGGAGAAAACCCTGTTAAAGCTGACGGAAAGCTGATTGTTATTGACGGCGGAATGGCAAAGGCTTACCGAAATCAAACAGGAATTGCAGGCTATACCCTTATTTCAAATTCTCACGGAATGGTTATAACTGCCCATCAACCATTTAAGAATGTCGAAGATGTTATAAAAAACAATCATGAAATGGTATCTTCAAAATATGTGGTTGAAAATCTTACCAAAAGAACAAAGGTATCGGAAACAGATAAAGGAAAAACATTAATGGGATATATCGAAGATTTGAAGCTTCTTTTAGATGCGTATAATCTCAATATAATTGCAGAAAGAAATTCAAGAATATAAAAAATGAGCAGGTGCGTAACGAAAAAATCGAAAAAACACCTGCTCTGATTTTTTAATTTATCATTTCACTTTTGTTAAAATACTCTTTCCTGTAAATTCCATATCTCCGAAAAGTCCGTCAACAATCATTTTAACAGTTTCTTTTGTAGGTGATGTGTTTGCTTCTATAAAGGTCGGGTCTTCAGGGAAGTATTCTGAAGCAAAGTAAGGTGAGCCGTAGTTAATGATTACTTTCTTTGATTTATCAAAGAGATGTGATGTCCATATGTGCATATGAGGAATACTCCACTCTGCAACAAAAAATGCGTTTAAGTTAAATATAACAAGGTCGTATTTATCCTGAAGTTTATCAACATCCGACTGCCACGCAACTCTCGACGGAACATCATAGATATCTCTTTCGACATCCACCTCAATTCCTCTCTTTTCGATTTCCTCTTTTAAGAGTAAAGATGATTTTGTATCTTCATCTGTTGAATCAACGATAAGTATCTTTTTGTATTTTTCAGCGCTTAATGGGATAAGACCGATATTGTTTCTAAGTAAGCACATACCGTTTCTTGCAATTTCAAGCTTTGTTTCATCAACAAATTTCGGGTCAGGAGTATCGTAAGCTTTAGCTTCAAGAGCTTTGTTTCCTTGTTTTCTACTT
>CAZZPN010000198.1:0-2480 GCA_964655495.1 uncultured Oscillospiraceae bacterium | reverse complement strand
AAAGACTTTTTTGAAAAAAATAACCGCTGACTTTAACTTTGTCAGCGGTCTGAGGGATGTAATCTACATCCCCTTTTTTAATCCTTAAATTTTTTTAGTGTTTTATTAAATTTCTTCACAACATTTTTAGGAGAAATAATTTTCATATCTCCCTCAAATGTAAATATCCACGCAAAAAATACAGGGCTGATATTTACATTTACATCAACTTCAAAATATTCTTTATGGCATTTTGTTACTGTAATATCCTTTCCGAAACGGTCAATAACTGCGCCCATAAGTGAATTTTTGCATGAAAGAGTAACGGATTGGGTTTCGCCTGTAAACATTCCGAATACTTTTTTACAGTAGCTTGTAATATCGAAATCTTTGCCAAGAATATTTTCGATTTCTTCGCTTTTTTCATCAAGCATTTTTATTGATGCAATTCTGTCAACCCGAAAATGCGTGAGTCCTTCATGCTTGGGGTAGTGGGCGATAAGATAATAGTTATCTTCTGACATTACAAGGTGATACGGACTTACTATGTAATCATTACCTTCGTTTTTAAATATTTTATTCTTATCGGGCGTGTATTCACAGTATTTAAAAGCAATCTTTTTATTTTCGGAAATTGCGCTGTTAAGAGCGTCAACGCTATACAGAATAGTTTCGTCCATTGTTTTTATTCTTCCCATAACATGAATCTGACGCCTTAATTTTGTTGCCTCGTATTTACTTGTAAGATTTTCTATTTTCTTTATAAGTGCAAGACTTTTTTTCTCAGTTAAAAACTTTGATGACTGAACGCAGTCGGCAAGAAGCTTCAGTTCCGCAGTTTCAAAGTCCCTCGAAGCTACATAATAGCAAAAAGTGTTTCTTTTTTCGCCTATTATATCTATCCCGAAAAGTGTAAGAAGCTCGATATCTGAATACACTGATTTTCTTTCCGTTTTTATTCCGTAAGAAAGAAGCTTATCAAGAATCTGTGGCATCGTAAGCGGATGCGCTTCGTCAGTTTCTTCCAAAAATATTTTCATAAGGTATAAAAGCTTCATTTTGCTGTTCGTTGTTTTAGCCATTTTTGCCTCCTAAAATCCTAAGTACATTTTTGTATGCGATTTTTCTTATAATTTCTTCGTTTATATTGTCTTTCAAAAGGGAATTTATTATTAAATCTGTGTCTTTGAATATTTTTATGGGCGAAACAAGAGGGTCAGCACCGTCAAAATCACTTCCGAATGCGATATTGTTTTCACCGCCTAAATGTAAAAAATGATAGATATGTTTTTTTAAATCATCAATATTTTTCCCTGCAAAATCACGATAAAAATTAATTCCGCACACTCCGTTATTCTTTTTCAGCATAAGAAACATTTCGTCTGTAATATTTCTTTTTACAGGTATGATACTTCTTGAATTTGAATGTGTAATAAATGCAGGCTTTTTTAATATTTCCATACTCTCAAAAAATGTTTTATCAGATGCGTGGGAAAAATCGGGGATAATATCGAGGCTTTCCATTTTTTTTAGAATTTTTCTTCCGAAATCACGTAAGCCCGTATCTTCTTCATCTACACACGAACAAGCAAGTGCGTTTGATTTATTCCAGGTGAGTGTTATTACTTTTATTCCAAGAGATTTTAAAAAATCTATGTCATTTTCGCAATTTATAAAGTCTCCGCCCTCAAGTGTCATAACTGCACAATGACGGCGGTCATTAAGAAAACATCCGATATTTTGATATTTATAAATATACTTTTTATTTAAAGAAAGCTGATTATCAAAATAGTTATATATATTTAAAAAGTATTCTTCGGGATTGTTACCATATTTTTCGTAATTCATAAAAATTGCAAAGAAAAGAAGCGCTTTTTTGTTTCCAAGTTTTTTGATGCTTATTGAACAATTATTATCAAAAAGCTCACCTTTATCATAATATAGCTCATAGGCAGTATCATTATGACAATCTGCAATTATATTCATTTACAATCATCCCTTTTAAAGTGATTTTTGAATCATATTTACAAAATCGCGGTTGTTTTTGGTCTTTAAAATTGATTCGATGATTTTTCCCGTAACGAAAGCAGAATCATTTTCGCTGTATGCACGGCGGATAGAGAAAACTGCCTTTAATTCTTCTGTATCCATAAGTAAATCCTCGCGTCTTGTGCCTGATTTATTTATATCAACAGCAGGGAAAATTCTTCTTTCGGACATTCTTCTGTCAAGATGCAATTCCATATTGCCGGTGCCTTTAAATTCTTCGAATATAACATCATCCATACGGCTTCCCGTTTCTGTAAGCGAGGTAGCAAGTATCGTAAGGCTGCCGCCTTCTTTTAAGTTTCTTGCGGCACCAAAGAATTTTTTAGGTTTGTATAACGCTCCTGCGTCAAGACCGCCGGAAAGCGACCTGCCGCTTGCCTGCCCGGTTAAGTTGTAAGCTCTTGCAAGACGTGTGATACTGTCAAGAAGAATAACAACATCTTTGCCGTGTT
>CAZZPN010000197.1:0-2486 GCA_964655495.1 uncultured Oscillospiraceae bacterium | reverse complement strand
ACAATGTGGAAAGGAAGATGTTTGCTTTTCCGCAACTACAAGCGATTGGAGAAACCACAAAAAGATGAAAGCAAAAATTCATTCTTTTGAATCTTTTGGGACAGTTGACGGTCCGGGGATAAGATTTGTCGTTTTCTTTCAGGGGTGTCCGTTAAGATGTAAATACTGTCATAATCCTGATACATGGAAATACAACTCCGAAAATGAGTATGATGCTGATGAGATTGTTTCAAGAATAGTAAGGTATAAAAACTATTTCGGTGAAAAAGGCGGAGTTACAGTTTCCGGCGGTGAGCCTCTTTGCCAGATTGATTTTGTTATTGAGCTTTTTAAAAAGCTTAAAAATGAAGGCATAAATACTGCTGTTGACACTTCGGGTTATATGTTTGATAAAGATAACGAAGAAGTTGTAAAAAAGCATGACGAGCTTATTAAATATACAGATTTGTTTTTACTTGATATAAAACATATATCCGATGAGAAGCATATTGAGCTTACAGGAGTAACAAATAAAAACACGCTTTCTTTTGCAGAATATTTAAGTAAAAATAACAAAAAAATGTGGATAAGACATGTTCTTATTCCTACGATAACAGATATTGATGAAGATATACACAAGCTAAAAGAATTTATTGATACCTTAAAAACAGTTGAACATATCGAGGTACTCCCCTATCATACGATGGGAAAGGTTAAATATGAAAAGCTGGGTATTAAGTACAGGCTTGAAGATATTGAGCCACCAAAAAAAGACAGAGTGGAAAATGCAAAAAAAATCCTTCGTAAAAATATTGAGGACTGATAACAATGATTAACAAAGATAATTACAAAGAACAACTAAAAGGAATATGCGTTATTGAAATAAGCGGTGAATCGTGTGCAAACTGTCTGACACTTATGCCTGTATTAAACAGTATTGTCGAAAAAAGAGACGATTGCAGAATGGTTCATATAGAAGCTGATGAAACTACAAGTGAGCTTATGAATATTTTTGAAGTTGACAGAGTTCCCACTATTCTTTTATGTGATGACGGAGAAGTTTTTGCAAGAGCAACAGGCTTTCAGCCCGAAGAAATCCTTGAACTGTGGATTGATGCAAAAATCACCGATTATCTCAATAAGAAATAATAACAAAACCCGATTATAATTTTTTAAAATTATATATAAAAAAGTAAAAAAGCATTGTTTTAAAAAACAATGCAATATCTATAAAAAGGAGAGATTAACATGTTTGAACAATGGAACGGCTTTGTACCGGGAAAATGGAGTGATGACGAAGTTAATGTAAGAGACTTCATACAGAGAAACTACACTCCATACGAAGGCGACAGCAGCTTTTTGGCACCGGCTACAGAAGCAACTAAAAAATTATGGGATATAGTTTGCGACTTATCCAAAAAAGAAAGAGAAAACGGCGGAGTACTTGATGCAGATACAAAAATCGTTTCTACATTAACAAGTCATGGACCGGGATATCTCGACAAAGATTTAGAAAAAATCGTTGGTGTTCAGACCGATGTGCCTTTTAAGCGTTCATTACAGCCTTTCGGCGGAAGAAAAATGGCAGAACAGGCTCTTGAATCATACGGCTACACTATTGACCCTGAAGTAAACGAAATTTTCACAAAATACCGTAAAACACACAATGACGGTGTTTTTGACGCATATACACCTGAAATGAGACTTGCAAGATCAGCTCATATCCTTACAGGTCTTCCGGATACATACGGTAGAGGCCGTATCGTAGGTGACTATCGTAGAATTGCTCTTTATGGTATTGATTATCTTGTTGAACATAAAGAAGCTGATAAATTAAACATTAAAGGTGATATGACACCTGATAGAATCCGAGACAGAGAAGAACTTTCAGAGCAGATTAAAGCTCTCAAAGCTTTAAAAGAAATGGCTGCTTCATACGGCTATGATATTTCAAAGCCTGCAAAAAATGCTAAAGAAGCAATTCAGTTCTTATATTTTGGTTACCTCGGTGCAGTTAAAGACCAGAACGGTGCAGCGATGTCAATCGGCCGTACTTCAACATTCCTTGATATTTTCATTGAAAGAGATATCAAAAACGGTGTTTTAACTGAAGAAGAAGCTCAGGAATACATCGATCACTTCATTATGAAGCTCAGAATCGTTAAATTTATGAGAATTCCATCATATAACGAACTTTTCTCAGGTGATCCTACTTGGGTAACAGAAGCAATCGGCGGTATGGGTGTTGACGGAAGAACACTTGTTACAAGAACATCTTTCCGTGTACTCCATACTCTTACAAACTTAGGACCTGCTCCTGAACCAAACCTCACAGTATTATGGTCAAAGAATTTACCGATTAACTTCAAAAAATTCTGTGCTGAAATGTCAATCAAAACTTCAGCTATTCAGTATGAAAGCGATGATCTTATGCGTCCTGAAATGGGCGATGACTACTGTATCGCTTGTTGCGTAAGCTGTATGAAGGTTGGTAAGGATATGCAGTT
>CAZZPN010000196.1:0-2490 GCA_964655495.1 uncultured Oscillospiraceae bacterium | reverse complement strand
AAGCCTGTTTTAATAGGAGAGAGAATTAACCCTACCGGCAAGAAAAAGTTTAAGGAAGCACTTATTAAAAACGATATGAACTATATTTTGTCGGAAGGAATAAAGCAGCAGGAGAAAAAGGTTGATATATTGGATGTCAATGTGGGACTTCCTGAAATTGAAGAAAAAACAATGCTTGAAAAAGCGGTAAAAGAGCTTCAGGCGGTGATAAACCTTCCGCTTCAGATTGATACGGGCGACTATGAGGCTATGGAAAAAGCAATGAGAGCTTATAACGGTAAGCCTATGGTAAATTCCGTAAACGGAAAAAAAGAAAGTATGGAAAAAATCTTTCCGCTTGTTAAAAAGTACGGCGGAGTTGTGGTCGCACTTACTCTTTGTGAAAATTCCATTCCAAAGACAAGTGAGGGAAGATTTGAAATTGCAGAGAATATATACGAAACCGCATTAAAATACGGAATAAAGAAAAAGGATATAATCGTTGACCCACTTGCAATGGCAGTAAGTGCCGACAGTTCTTCTGCACTTGTTACCTTGGATGCAATAAAGCTTATAAAAGAAAAGCTGAACGGAAAAACAAGCCTCGGAGTATCAAATATTTCCTTTGGTATGCCTGCAAGAGAAGCACTTACTTCGACTTTTTTTGCACTCGCACTTGCAAACGGTCTTGATGCCGCTATAATGAACCCTTATTCCGAGGATATGTTAAAAACTTATTATAGCTTCTGCGCTCTTAATAACCTTGATGAAAATTGCAGTAATTATATAAATTATTTTTCGGAAAATCAGCCTGATGTACAAAAAGCTACCGAGGAAAATATGACACTTTTTGAGAGCATCAAAAAAGGACTTCGGGACAAGGCTTCGGATATTTCAAAGGAGCTTTTAAAAGATAAAAACTCTCTTGATATAATAAATGCAGATATTATTCCGGCACTTAACGAGGTGGGAAAAGGCTTTGAAGAAAAGAAAGTGTTTTTACCGCAGCTTCTTATGAGTGCTGAAGCTGCAAAAGCTGCTTTTGATGTTATAAAATCGTCTATAAAAAAAGACGATAATATAGGGGAAAACAACTCCAAAAAGTGTGCCTTTGTTATTGCTACCGTGAAGGGAGATATCCACGATATCGGTAAAAATATCGTTAAGGTGTTACTCGAAAACTACAATTTTGATGTTGTTGACCTTGGTAAAGATGTACCTGCAGATAAGATTGTTGAAGCGGTTATTGAGAAGAATGCGCCCGTTGTCGGACTTAGCGCTCTTATGACAACAACAGTTGTTTCTATGGAAGAAACAATAAAGCTACTTCGAAAAAAAGCTCCGCATTGTAAAATCGTTGTGGGAGGTGCCGTTCTTACACAAGATTATGCAATGAAAATAGGTGCCGATTTTTACGCAAAGGATGCTATGGAAACGGTGAGATTTGCACAGAAAGTCGATGAAGAGCTTAGGCTTAGGTTGTAAATATTCTGACCAAAAAGGTAAATACTTGAAAGCTGTTAAGGTATATAATAAATTCGTTAAAAATATTATAAATGAAAGGTTTTTTTCTATGAATATCAATGATGTAATTTCAAATTTTGAAGTAGAGGCTAATGCCGCACCGTACGGAGACGGACACATAAACGACACTTATGTTACAAATCATCCGAGATATCTTCTTCAGAGAATAAATAACTCAATATTCCCTAATGTTTCAGGACTTATGAGTAACATTGAATATGTAACTGAATTTTTAAAAGAAAAAATCGAAAAAGAGGGCGGTGATGCCCAGAGAGAAACACTCAGCATCATAAGAACAAAAGACGGAAAAAATTGCTTTAAAACGCCTGACGGACAGTATTTTAGAATGTATAAATTTATAGAAGATACTGTTACATACCAGAGTATAGAGAAGAAAGAACAGTTTTACAGCTGTGCAAAAGCTTTCGGAAAGTTCCAGAAACAGCTTGCGGATTTTGATGTTTCAAAGCTTGTTGAGATAATTCCTGATTTTCATAATACTCCAAAAAGATTTGAGGCTCTAAAAAAAGCTATTGATGAAGATGTATGCGGAAGAAAAAAGGATGTTGAAAAAGAGATTGAGTTTGCGTTTGAGATGTCAAAATATGCTGATGTTATAACAAATTTGCTCGGAACAGATGAAGTTCCTATGCGTGTCACTCATAATGACACAAAGCTTAATAATGTACTTTTTGATAAGAAGACAGATGAAGCTATCTGCGTTATAGACCTTGATACCGTTATGCCGGGCTCACTTTTGTATGATTTTGGCGATTCTATAAGATTTGGTGCTGCAACAGCTCCTGAAGACGAAACAGATTTATCAAAAATGCACTTTGATATCTCGCTTTTTGAAGCTTATGCAAAAGGCTTTTTGGAAGAACTTGGAGACAGCATAACCAAAAAAGAAAAAGAGCTTCTTCCGCACGCTGCAATAATTCTTACTTATGAATGTGGAATAAGATTTTTAGCAGACTACTTGCAGGG
>CAZZPN010000195.1:0-2492 GCA_964655495.1 uncultured Oscillospiraceae bacterium | reverse complement strand
ACCTCACACAGCATCAGAACCACAGCGGTGAAAATATGGAATATATTGACCCTGTAACAAACGAAAGATACATTCCTTACGTTATCGAGCCTTCACTCGGTGCTGACCGTGTTGCGTTAGCATTTTTAGTCGATGCTTACGATGAAGAAAAAATCGGCGATGACGATATGAGAGTAGTGTTAAGACTTCATCCGGCACTTGCACCGTTCAAAGCTGCAGTTCTTCCGCTTTCAAAGAAGCTTTCTGACAAAGCTATGGAATTCTGCAACGAGCTTTCAAAGAAATTCAATGTTGATTTCGATGATGCAGGCTCAATAGGAAGGCGTTACAGAAGAGAAGATGAAATCGGAACACCGTTCTGTATTACTTATGACTTTGAAAGTGAAGAAGATAATTGCGTAACTTTAAGAGACCGTGATACGATGGAGCAGATAAGACTTCCGATGGCAGAGGTTGCTGCGTATATAGAGAGTAAGCTTGAATTCTAATATTAATTATGCGATAGGCAATTGTGAAATCACAATGATTTCACAATTGTCTATTAATATAAAGGAAAATATCGAAAGGAAAATAAAAAAATGGCAGCAGTTGAAAAAAGAAAAAATCCGTTTCTTGCGATTTTTATAAATCACATTACAATCACTATTATATGTGTGTTTGTTGTAACGCTTGCTTCGGGTATTGCAAAAATAATTTTTGGTGTAGCAATGGCAGCAATTTATTATATGACACTGTATGACTATTGTTTAAGAGAAGCAGTTTATCATAAAAGACCGTACACCGAAATGACAGCAAGTTATAAATATGCTGTGAAATATGCGCTTATTTCACTTATGTACTTTACTGTTCCGGTTATTGTGCTTCTTATTTATGACAATTTGTGGACAAGACTTTTTTATATTGTTTTTGATTCGCTTTTTACTTTTACACCGCTTTTTACTCTTGGAGAAAATTTATGCAAATTTAATATCATTCCTGCTATTGTGATAGCTGCAATTAATTTCGGTTTTTGCTTTTTGGGGTATTATCACGGTATTAAAGATACATCTATTGCAAAAATAATTAATAAAGTTGTCTATGGCGGAAAGCCACCTGTACGAAAGAAGAGAAAGTAAAAAGGGAAGATGCAAATGGAAAAAATATTAATGGCAAAATGTGGTGAACTTGCGTTAAAAGGCTTAAACAGAAACAAGTTTGAAAGCAGGCTTATCAATAATATAAAAAGAAAAATAAGAGACGAAATCAGTGATATAAATATCCGTCAGTCAGCAATATATATTTACCTTAAAGACGAGGCTGATATAAGAGAAACAATAGAAAAGGTAAAAAAAGTTTTCGGAATAACTTCTGTAAGTATCGTATATAAGACAGAGAAAAATATTGATGACATAAAAAAGCTTGCATACGATATTTTAAAGGATACCTTGCCTTATCATACATTCAAAGTAGAGGCAAAAAGAGCTGACAAGAAGTTTGAAATGAAATCGCCTGAAATATGTCGGGAAGTGGGCGGACATATTTTGTCAACTATAAGAAATATCAAGGTTGATGTAAAAAATCCCGACTATGTTGTAATGGTTGAAATAAGAGAAAAAAATGCGTTTGTGTATTTTGATAAAGAAGAATGTCATTGCGGACTTCCCACCGGAACAAGCGGAAAGGCAACTCTTTTATTATCAGGTGGAATTGACAGCCCCGTTGCCGGCTATATGATGGCAAAAAGAGGGCTGGAGCTTAATGCCGTTCACTTTTTTTCTTATCCTTACACTTCCGAGAGAGCAAAAAATAAAGTTATCTCATTAGCAAAAATTTTAGGTGAATATGTGGGCAAATATAAGGTTTATGTTATTCCTTTTACCGAAATTCAGCTTGAAATTCAAGAAAAATGCAGAGAAGATATGCTGACACTTGTTATGAGAAGATTTATGATGAAAATTTCGGAAGAAATAGCAAACAAAACGGGAAGCCGTGCGCTTATAACAGGTGAAAGCTTGGGACAGGTAGCAAGTCAGACCATAGACAGCCTTCATGTTACAAACAGCGCTGTTAATATGCCTGTTTTCAGACCGCTTATAGGTATGGATAAAACTGAAATTACTGCAATTTCAAGAAAAATTGAAACATTTGAAACTTCAATTCTTCCTTACGAGGATTGTTGTACCGTTTTCACGCCGAAGCACCCGAAAACAAAGCCTGTTTTGGAGGAGGTTATTGCGGAAGAAAATAAGCTTGAGGTTGACAGGCTTATCAAAGAAGCTGTGGATAATGCTGAAGTTATCACAATCGAAATGTAAGAATAATAAGCTTTTAAAGGGGTAATGGGGATTTTTTTCCGCTACTCCTTTTTGTGTATATTGTGTTAAAAAAATTGACACATCTTTTTTTGTGTGATATAATTAAACTTGAACGGAATATGGTTTAAATTCTGTCACGCTAGGTAAAAGGAGTTGATTTTATTGAAGCATAGAATTTTTTCACTCTCCTGCTTATTT
>CAZZPN010000194.1:0-2537 GCA_964655495.1 uncultured Oscillospiraceae bacterium | reverse complement strand
AGAGTTAAGATTGCTTTAGCAAGTTATGAATTGACTTTGTCAATGTTTGTTTTATGAGGCAAACATACCATAACTGCAAACGGAGTTTGCATCATAACTTTTACGCAGTAAAATCATAGCTGTAAACTAAAATGAACTTGCATCTGAATCATTCCGAATTTATTACTATTCTTTTCCATCTATTAGATAATCGTAACTCACATTAAAGATTTCTTTTAACGCTTGTAATTCAAAATCGGTAACATATCTTTTGTTGGTTTCAATTCTTGTTATAACATTTTTGTCCATTTTCTGAAATTCACGACGCCATTTTTGATGGCGTGATTTTTTTTAAAACGCTTGACAATATATTGAAATTTGTATATAATACAAGTTAGAATGTAAAAATATAGTTATAATCATAAACGGAGGAAAAAGCATGAAAGATTTAAAAAATGCAGTTGAAAAAAACAAACAACTTATTTTGGATACTGAAAGATTTATATGGGAGCATCCCGAAACAGGCTACAAAGAGTTTGAAACCTCGGCATATATGGCTGATACTTTCAAAAAATTAGGGTATGAGCTTGTTATGGCAGAGGGGATTACAGGATTTTATACAGTTTTGGATACAGGAAAACCCGGTCCGGAAATTCTTATTCTGGGAGAATTGGATTCTATAATATGCCCTGAACATCCGGAATGTAACAAGGAAACGGGTGCTGTTCATTCTTGCGGACATAATGCACAGTGTGCGGCTCTTGTTGGTATTGCGGCGGCGCTTAAAGAGCCGGGGATTTTAGACAAATTCTGCGGAAAAATCAGACTTTGTGCAGTTCCTGCAGAAGAGCTTCTGGAAATTGAATACAGAAACAAGCTTAAAAAAGAAGGCAAAATCAAATACTTGGGCGGAAAAACAGAATTTTTGTCAAGAGGATATTTTGACGGCGTTGATATTGCTTTTATGGTGCATACTTCACCGGCAGGTTATGGAGTAAGAAAAGGCTCTGTCGGATGTATCGCAAAGAATGTTATTTATAAAGGTGTGGCTGCTCATGCAGGCGGTTCGCCCTGGGCAGGAAAAAATGCGCTTTATGCGGCAACCTGCGGTCTTAATGCTATTAACGCTATCCGTGAAACATTTGAGGAAAAAGACATTATAAGAGTGCATCCGATTATCACAAACGGAGGTGCTATGGTAAATGCTATTCCTGAAAAAACTGTTCTTGAAAGCTATGTGCGTGGCGAAAGCTTTGACGGAATATTGAAAGCTAATAAAAAAGTAAATCAGGCACTTTGCGGTGCGGCTCTTTCAATCGGAACAAATATCGAAATTATTGATATTCCGGGATATGCACCACTTTTAAATGACGACAATCTTAAATTAGTAGTTAAAGAAGCTGCCGAAGCAATTATACCTGAATATGATTTTAATTTCACAGATATTATGAGTTCCGGAAGTACAGATATGGGAGACATCAGTTGTATTATTCCTTCAGTTCATCCGAATGCGGGCGGTGCAGCGGGTAAAGGACACGGAAGTGATTATTATATCACTGACCCTGTTGCTGCTTGTGTTGACAGTGCGAAAATGCAGCTTGCAATGCTCCTCATTTTATTATCAGACGATGCAAAGAGAGCAAAAAAAGTTATAGAAGAATTTAAACCTCGCTTTAAATCAAAGGCGGAATACCTTGAGTTTATTGATACAATTAATTCCTGTGGAGATAGAATTGAGTATAGCAAAGACGGTCAATCTGCGAAGGTTAACATTTAATAATTTAGGTAAGGACAGGTTTTATCTTATGATTCTATTTTATGTAAGACACGGAGACCCTATATATGAGCCTGACTCGCTGACTCCGCTCGGCGAGAGGCAGGCGGAGGCTGTTGCAAAAAGACTGGCACTTCACGGTGTTGATAAGATATACGCTTCAACATCAAATCGTGCTATATTAACAGCCAAGCCGTCGTGTGAGATGCTGCACAAAGATGTGGAGCTTCTTGATTTTTGTAATGAGGAGCATGCGTGGGATGAATTTACTGTTGAAAGAAACGGCAAAAAAGACTGGCTTTTTCAGGATACTGCTTCAAGATTGCTTTTTACTGATGAAAGCGTCGTATCGTTAGCTCACAATTGGGTTTCTCATCCCGAATTTACGGCTTATAAAAAAGGTGTCGAAAGAATTTATAAGGATTCTTTTGAATTTTTGAAATCTTTGGGCTATGAACATATAAGAAACTCCGGGAAATATAAGATTATAAAACCAAATAATGACAGAATTGCTCTTTTTGCACATCAGGGGTTCGGACTTGCTTTTTTAAGTACGATACTTGATATACCTTATCCTATGTTTGTCAATCATTTTGATATGTGCCACAGCGGAATGACTGTAATAGAGTTTCAGGAAGAAAACAGTTTTGCAATTCCAAGAGTGCTGACTTTTTCTTCCGATTCTCATTTATACCGTGAAGGATTGCCGACAAAGTATAATAATTATCTTTATTTTTAATATTGAGGATATAAGATATGGGAAAGATTAAAGCTGTAATATTTG
>CAZZPN010000193.1:0-2551 GCA_964655495.1 uncultured Oscillospiraceae bacterium | reverse complement strand
TAATGCCCCTGAAGAAAGAAAGCTCCAGAGACTGTTCAGAAACAAAGCTGCTTCTTCTATGATAAAAAGATGTAACGACTTTGGTGCAGGTGGTGTGAGTGTTGCTATCGGTGAACTTGCTGACGGTCTTCAGATTAATCTTAATGCTGTACCTAAAAAATACGAAGGTTTGGATGGTACTGAACTTGCAATAAGTGAATCCCAGGAAAGAATGGCTGTTGTTGTCGATAAAAACGATGCTGAAGAATTTTGCAAACTTGCTGAAAGTGAAAACTTAGAAGCAACAGTTGTTGCAACCGTAAAAGCTGATCCTAGACTTATTATGACATGGAACGGCAAAGAAATCGTCAATATAAAAAGAGAATTTTTGAACTCAAACGGTGCAACAAAGCATATTGACATAAAAGCTGCTAAGGTAAACGATTATAAAAAGAATATTTCCGGCTCATTTAACGAGCTTTATTTGGCACTCGCTGATGATCTTAATGTTTGCTCAAAAAGAGGCTTATCCGAAAGATTTGACTCAACAATCGGAGCAGGCACAGTTCTTATGCCGTTTGGAGGAAAAAATCAGAAAACTCCTATTCAGGCAATGGTAAATAAAATTTCAGTTGAAAAAGCTCATACTGATACATGTTCATATATGTCATGGGGATATAATCCCTTTATAAGCGAAAAAAGTCCTTATCACGGTGCTTATTTAGCTGTTATTGAATCTGTGTCAAAGCTTATTGCAACAGGTGCAGAATTCAAGGATGTATATCTTACATTTCAGGAATATTTTGAAAAACCCGGTAAAAATGCAAATAGTTGGGGTAAACCACTTGCAGCATTACTTGGTGCATTTAAAGCACAAAAAGAACTTGAAATCGGCTCAATCGGCGGTAAAGACTCAATGAGTGGTACTTTTGAGGATATAACAGTTCCGCCAACACTCGTTTCATTTGCTGTAACAACAGGAGAAACTTCAGATGTAATTTCTCCGGAATTCAAAAAAGCCGGAAGCAAGGTAGTTTTATTAAAATGTGAATATGATGAGAATAATCTTCCTAAAACCACTTCCCTGCTTTCAAATTTCAAAACTGTAAATAAGCTTGTAAAAGAAAAGAAAGTTTTAAGTGCATATACACCTACCTATGGTGGTATCGCTGAAGCAGTTATGAAAATGGCTATGGGAAATGATATCGGCTTTAAATTTAATGACGGCATTTTATTGGAAGAAATATTCGGATATAATTACGGCTCATTTATTTTAGAACTTTCGGAAGATATTGATGTAGGTATTATCTTAGGAGAAACTGTTTTAGAAAAAGAAATTTCCTATAAAAACGACAAAGTTCCATTCGCAAATCTTTTCAAAGCCTATGAAGATAAACTTGAAGAAATTTATCCTTGCAACATAAAGAATGATAAAGAAAATCCGGAAAGCTTCTCATATTATGCAAAAGAGAGAGTTAATCCTGCAATCAAGGTTGCAAAACCTAAAATTCTTATTCCTGTATTCCCGGGAACAAACTGTGAATATGATACTGCGAAAGCTATGAACGATGCCGGTGGAGAATCTGAAATTTTTGTTATCAATAATCTTACAGCGTCAAAGGTTTCGGAATCAGTTGAAATATTTGCAAAGAAAATAAAAGAATCGCAGATTATCTTTATACCGGGCGGATTTTCTGGCGGTGATGAACCTGACGGCTCAGGAAAATTCATCACAGCTTTCTTCAGAAACGAAGCGATAAAAGAAGCTGTAAGCGATTTACTTGATAACAGATACGGACTTATGTGCGGAATTTGTAATGGTTTCCAGGCACTTATAAAATTAGGTCTTGTTCCTTACGGAAAAATTATAGATACTGATGAACACTGCCCTACCCTTACTTTTAACACAATCGGACGCCATCAGTCAAAGCTTGTTCAGACAAGGATAGCTTCCAATAAATCTCCTTGGCTTTCAAAAACAAATGTCGGTGATATTTATAATGTTCCGATTTCACACGGTGAAGGTAGATTTATTGCAGAAGAATCACTTATTAATGAACTTAAAAATAACGGTCAGATTATCACTCAGTATGTTGATTTAAAAGGAAATCCTACATATGATATCCAATACAATCCTAACGGTTCTGTATGTGCTGTTGAAGGTATAACCTCTCCTGACGGCAGAGTATTGGGGAAAATGGGACACAGCGAAAGAAAAGACAGAGACCTTTATAAGAATGTTATAGGAAAATATGACATGCAGATGTTTGAGAGTGCTGTGGAATATTTTAAATAAGCAAAAAAGAGAAAAAGAGGTAAAAAATAATGAAAACTGATATTGAAATTGCACAGAGTGTCGAAATGAAGCATATTTCCGAAATTGCAAAAAATGCTGAAATTGACGAAAAGTATATTGAATATTACGGTAATTATAAAGCAAAGCTTGATTTATCACTTTTAAAGGATTCTGATAATAAAAACGGTAAGCTTATTCTTGTTACAGCAATAACACCTACTCCTGCCGGAGAAGGAAAAACCACTACTACAATCGGTCTTGCTGATGCGATGAGAA
>CAZZPN010000192.1:0-2552 GCA_964655495.1 uncultured Oscillospiraceae bacterium | reverse complement strand
TTTTTCAACATTTTTTGCCAGATAAGTTCTGTTATCCATTTCATCAACCCAAAGCTTTTTTAAATTTACTGACTGAACGGGACACATAACTCCGCCCGGCTCATTTGCCATACATCTGTAATAAGGTTTCGGAGCAGCAAAAAAATCAACATAAGGCGAATTAAGAAGTCTTTCCAATGCAAGATGCCCTGCATACTGTGGATTATCGACATGAATAAAATACCCGTAAAATGCACCTACAAGCTTATCAGGAGCACATTCTCTTACGGTTTTTCCGAATAATTCAATTGCATCAGCTGTTATGTCAGAAAGAAATTCATCATAGTCAACTATAATTTTCTGATTTTTATTTTTTCTGAATAAAGTATCAATGCTTTCGTTATTATAATATCTTTTGGACGGAGACGGAATAACAACATTGTTTTCGTTTAAATCAGGCTGATTCCATATTTTCTTCAGATTTTCTTCGCTCTTATATTTATTAACGCCCCATCTGAAAAAAGCTTTTTTGTTTCCTATACCATAGTCACCGTATCTTTCTGATGCTCTTCCCCACATTATAGCTTCACCTGAAACTCCAAATGCAATATGATATCCTAAAATTCTTTCACCGTATTTACCATTTTCGAGTCTGTTTATAATCTTTTTCAAAGCTTCATTGGCATCATTAAGCCATTTTTTTGAAGAAAAGCTCTGCCTTGCGATTAAGCCTCCAATATTCGGACGGGTATCTTCATAATCACCTGCCATATAATAACCATAAGGCGCCTCATAGCCTAGATAGTCATGCTTCAATGTACCTACCATATTTTTTATATCCTCGATACTATCGGGACCGCCATAATATACAAACACATCTTCAGGATTTTCATAACACCAGTCAACGGGAACATTGAGTTTTATTCTCGGAATATAATAGATATCATCATTATTCTTAAAAACTTCGTCAAGAACTCTGTCTGTAAGAGAATAATCGTATTCATTTACTCCTACCCAACCTGAATGAAGAATTGATGTATGAATTTTAACACCTGCATTTGAAAAAGCTCTGTGGTATTTTCCGTATACATCGAGATTTTCAGTAAAAACAAGTGGTTTACCATACTCGTTTTTCATCGGAGGATCATAGCAAAAACCAAGTCTTGACCAAAAAACCGGATTATCCCGCAAAAAGCTTAGTTTGTCTTCGTTTTTCATTTTTTAAGACCTTCCTATCAGAGTTTTATTACTTTTCCCGTTGCTATACTTTCATAAACTGCATTCATTGCTTCTATAGTTTTCTTATGCCATCTCAAATTAATAAGTGGTGTCTTTTTGTTTCTTATATTATCAACAAATTCATCAATAAGACCAATCCATTCATCAAAATATGTATATTGAACTGTATATCTGTCATTAGGGCAACCGTTGTGATATACATTAGGGCCAAAGCAATCTGCCATAATCGTTCCTTTTTCACCGTTTAAAGTAATATTTACTTCCATTCTTTTTGGGAATACTTCCCAGCCCGGTCCCGGCACTTTTAATCTTTCTTCCATTTTTGACCATGAAGGATCAAGAGAGAAGATTGTTCCGTTTTTCATTCTTCCGATAACAGAAAGCATATCTTCTTCTATAATATCAGGACGGATATTAGGTGCAACTTCTGCATAAATTGAATCGAATTCACTGCCCGTCATGTGTCTTATCATATCAAAAATATGCGGATGGTCGCAAAGCGCACCACCTCTGAAGCGATTATCGTCGTCTTTTATCTGAACCTTTTTCCCGTAGCTTTTTTCAGGTACCCCCTGCCATGGGAATGCCCATACAGGAGAAAGTGTAATATTTGTAGCATTAAAAGATTTGATTCTCCCAATTTCACCATTTTTAACAAGCTCTTTGAGTCGTACAATAACAGGATTATAATGCATTTCAAGCTCAATTTGGCAAACAAGATTATTTTCTTCAACTGTTTTTATCATCTCATCATATTCTTCCATATCGAATGTCGGAATTTTCATCGATAAAATATGTATTCCTCTTTCTGCACAAAGCTTCATCTGACGAAGATGCTCACTGTTTTCACTTGCCAACACAACTGCTTCAATTTCAGGGTGCTTATCTAACATTTCAAGTTCGCTGTCATAGCAAGGAATACCCTTAACACTGTTTAAGAATATTTCCTTAACTTCATCATTTGCAGTTGCAACAGCAACCCAGTCAAGCTTTGGATTATCCATCAAAGTCTGGTAATATTTTCTTGTATGCCCGTGCGTCATACTCATCATAGCAATTTTTAAAGGCTTCATAATTATATTACCTCCCTTTCACCGATTTTTGCAGATTTTTTAGCTAAATCAACAAGCTTTAAAAGATTTTCTTTGATATAAAGCATTTCATTATAATTTTTATTCTGACAAACAGCAAAAGCTTCTCTTACAATTGCAATTTCTTCAATAGAAAGACCGTAAAGCTCAAAATCAACATCGGTAAAATTCTCGTTTTTACTTCCATAAACATATATTGAGTCCTGTTTGAGCTGTGCATCTACAACAACATCACAAGCAATT
>CAZZPN010000191.1:0-2583 GCA_964655495.1 uncultured Oscillospiraceae bacterium | reverse complement strand
GAAAGTCTTGTAAGACTATCAAGAAGAATAACAACATCTTTTTTATGCTCAACAAGTCTTTTTGCTCTCTCCAATACCATTTCGGAAACCCTTGTGTGATGTTCGGGAAGCTCATCAAATGTTGAATAAATAACCTCTGCATCAATACTGTCTTTGATATCAGTTACTTCTTCAGGGCGTTCGTCGATAAGAAGAACTATAAGATGCACTTCGGGATGATTTTTTGTTATACTGTTTGCGATTTCTTTTAAAAGTGTTGTCTTTCCTGCTTTCGGTGGTGCGACAATCATACCTCTCTGACCTTTTCCGATAGGGGAGATAAGGTCTATTATACGCATAGAGTATGAAGAATGTTCTCCCTCAAGCTTTAATCGTTGATTGGGAAAAATCGGGGTAAGACTGTCAAACTCCGGTCTTTTTAATGCAACCGAAATCGGATCACCGTTTATTGATTTTATAAAAATAAGAGCGTTAAAGCGTTCACCTTCTCTTGGCGGACGGGTGTTTCCGTAAATCATATCGCCTGTTTTTAAATTGAATTTTCTGACAAATGTAGGCGAAACATAGCAGTCATCGCTGCCTGTAAGAAAGTTTTCTGACCTTAAAAACCCGAAACCGTCCTCTAAAACTTCGATAACTCCGTGAACCTCGTTAGACTGCTTTTCTTCGTTTTTTAAAGCTGTTTCTTCTGTTTTTTGTTCTTTTTCTTCTCTTTCTTCTTTGGGTTTTTCTTCCTGATTTTTTGGAGAAATATTTTCTATTGCATTAATAAGCTCATCCTTTTTCATTTTGGAAAAACCTTTTATTCCAAGAGATGAGGCAAGCTCTCTTAGCTTAGTTAATGTTGTTTTTTCTGTTATCATAGTGTACCTTCTTTTTTATTATTTTCGTAGTCTTAAAGCGTTTGTTACGACGCAGACTGAACTTAAACTCATTGCAGCCGATGCAATCATCGGGTTTAATTTTAGCCCGAAAGATAAATAGAAAACTCCTGCCGCAATCGGAATTCCTAAGATATTATAGAAAAATGCCCAGAATAAGTTCATTTTAATATTTTTCATTACTCTTTCACTTAACATTATCAAAGATTTTATATCGGAAATATTGTCTTTCATTAAGACAACATCGGCAGCCTGAGAAGCAATCTGTGAGCCTCCCCCGATTGCGATTCCTATATCTGCTCTTGATAAACTAGGAGCATCGTTCACGCCGTCGCCGACCATTGCGACAACCTCTCCTTTGCCCATAAGACTACGGATTTTTTCTTCTTTTTCATTGGGAAGAACATCGGCAATAATTTCTGAAATTCCTACCTCTTTTCCTATATAAGAAGCTGTTTTTTCGTTGTCCCCTGTAAGCATAACGGTTTTTATTTTCATATTATTAAGCTCACTTATCGCTTCTTTGCTTGTTTCTCTTACAGTATCGCTTACTGCAACAATTCCGATAACATTTTCTTCACAAGCAAAGTACAATACCGTTGAGCCATTTTTAAAATAACTGTTTGCCTTATCTGTAAAATAAGCGGTATCATAGCCACTTTCATTTAAGAACTTTTCGTTACCGGCAATATATTTTTTGCCGTTTAGTGTTCCTGTAACACCTTTGCCGAAAATCGCATTGAAGTTTTCGCATTTTATAAGCTCAAGTTTTAGTTCTTCTGCCTTTTTTACAACAGCTTTTCCAAGCGGATGCTCCGAAAGTGCTTCAAGAGAAGCAGCAATTTTTAAAAATTCATTTTCTGATAAGTCCTCTTTTGTGAAGGTCTCTTTCACCGCAATTTTTCCTGTTGTTACAGTACCCGTTTTATCAAATACAACTGTTGTTATTTTATGTGCAAGTTCTAAATATTGAGCAGATTTTATCATTATTCCGTTTTGTGCACCTTTTCCCGTACCGACCATTATCGCAACGGGAGTAGCTAGTCCGAGTGCACACGGGCAGGATATAACGAGAACGGAAATCGCCATTGAAAAGGCGAGGTTGAAATCTTTTTGGTATATAATCCAGAATAAAAAGGAAATAAGTGAAATTACCATAACTACCGGAACAAAAATGCTGCTTATTTTATCAGCAAGTCTTGAAACGGGTGCTTTTGAATTTGATGCTTCTTCTACAAGCTCTATTATTTGAGAAAAAACTGTATCAAAGCCTGAAGCAGTGACGCTGAATGTAAAAGCGCCGCTTAAATTTATTGTGGCACCGGTTACTTTATCGCCTTGTTTTTTTGAGACGGGCATTGACTCTCCTGTAAGGGAAGATTCGTCAATAGTTGTTTCGCCATCTGTTATAATGCCGTCTGCAGGGATTGACATACCGGGTTTTACAAGAACTTTATCTCCCTTTTTTAAGCTGTTTGCGCTTATTTCGGTTATTTTACCGTCTATATATACTAAAGCTGTTTTTGGAGTTAAGTCCATAAGTGCTTCTATTGCTCCGGTTGTTTTTCTTTTTGATTTTGCCTCTAAATATTTACCGAGGGTAATAAGCGTGAGAATTGTAACCGCCGATTCAAAATAAAAATCGTGGGCAGAATTCTTTGGAGCTTTGTTAAATAAAATCATTATTATAAGATAAACTCCG
>CAZZPN010000190.1:0-2599 GCA_964655495.1 uncultured Oscillospiraceae bacterium | reverse complement strand
ATTATTTGAAGTTTTTTTAAAAAAACTCTTGACTTTTTATAGTTAGTCTCCTTTTCCCCAAAATCGAGAAGCTTGTCAATTTCTTCATCGCTTAATTCTTTAAAATCACTTTCCTTTATAATATCAATGTAATTGACAACCCCGCTTACTCTCACACTTTTTTCTTCGCCAAGATAATCTAAGAATTCCTTGGGCAAAACAAAAGCATTTTTATCTATAATTTCATCATAGCAAGCTAAGATTTCAAAGTCTTTTTTATATTCTTCCGATTTTTCGATATCGCTTTCTTTCCATATTTGTATAAAAACAATATTTTCGACATCTTTCATACAATAAACTCTGCACCCAACACCATGAAGTTCAAACGGAATTTTTATTGAATTATTATTAACTGTTTCGTTATAAGTCCCTAAAAACATTTTATTCTCCTTTTTTTGCAAAAGCCAATACCTGCTTCAAGGCTTCCTCCTTTTTTATTCCGGCAAGTCTTAATTTATGAGCATAAGAAAGTGCCTCCGAAAAATTTTTACCGGGTTTTAAGCCTGCACCGACAAGGTCTTTTCCCATTACATAAGGTCTTGACATTATTTCCTCAAAAATTTCAAGTCTAAAAAAAAGAAAATCGGAATTTTTGCTTTTTTCCTCGCCTGTTTTCTTTATCCGACCGCACGAATCTGCAATAGAAAAATATATCAAATCTTTTGGAGAAATTGCCTCATCAAACATTTTATTTGTAGATTTTATCCTTGCGTTTGCATTTGCAAGAATATTCGGCTTCATATGAAGTGCCGCCATATTTAAAACATATTTTTTTAATTTTGCTTCACCCGTTAGGCGCTCGATAAACGCACTTACAAGAGGCAGTCCCTTTGTTTCATGACCGTAGGAATGAATAACTCCGTTAATAATTTCTGTGGAAATACTTTTCCCGAAATCGTGCACAACTGCCGAAAGCATAAAACCAAGCGGATATGAAGCTTTATCTCTTAATTTTGCCGCTTCATCAATGACCATCATAGTATGGTTCCATCCATCGCCTTCCGCGTGAAATTTTTTGTTCTGTGAAACACCAATAAGCGCTTCAAGCTCAGAAAACCATACAGAAAGCTGCTCCATTTCTCTTAAAACCTCAAAAAAGCGTGATGGCTTTTCTGCTTTTAAAAGTGCTTTTTCAAGCTCCGAAAAAACTCTTTCCCTTGACAAAGTATCAAGCTTTATACTTCTGCATAAGTTTATTGTTTCATTTGAAACTTCAAACGAAAACCTGGAAGCAAACTGGGCTGCTCTAAGAACTCTTAACGGGTCCTCTGCAAATTTCTCGGGGTTTACATGCCTTATTATACCATTTAATAAATCTTTTCTTCCGTCAAAATGGTCAATAATTTCACCCGTAAGAACATTTTCCATAAGGGCGTTCATCGTAAAATCTCGTCTCTCTGCCGCTTTTTGTGTACCGATAAAAGGGTCTACAATAACATCAAAATCACGGTGTCCGCTTCCGTTTTTATTCTCTTTTCTCGGCATAGCAATATCAATACTGTACCCTTTTAGAGCATAAATTCCAAAGCTTTCGCCGATACTTAACCTTTCGCCCACAGAATCAATTATTTCCTCAAGTTTTTTTGGAGTAATGCCGTGAACTTCGATATCTATATCCTTATTCTCTTTTTTTAGAAGCTTATCTCTGACATATCCGCCGACAAAGTAGGCACTTCCGCCTGACTGAGCAACTTTTTTTGCAATAAGCTCCGCCATTTCTATATCTTTTTTGTAATCGTCCAAAAAATTCATTCCTTAACCACCAGACAACTTTTTTTACCGTAATATCTGAATGCTTCCACCGCTTCATCTGTTATTCTTTCTCCGCAAACTGCTATGCTGACAGCCGGCGGACAGCTTATATTTGTAGCTGCAAGAATTTTTCCGATGCTTTTCTCAATGCTTACTTCCTCTTTTTCGCTAAAAACAGCCTCTCTTACAGTCATCACAGTTTCTAAAATCACTTTTTCGGGCGGTTTTTCGTCTATGGGATTTTTCTTTTGAATACCCAAAAGCACTTTTTTTAGTATCAGAAGTCTGTCATCACTTATTTCGGGCGTAAGCATAAAAACAACAAAATCAGCATCCGAAAATTCGCAGATTATATTATTTTCTTCTAATATTTTTGCAAATTCATATCCTTTATATCCGTAAGCTTTCGTTTCTAAAGTAATTTTTAAAGGTTCGTTTCCAAAAAGCGTATATCCCGCTTCTTTCAAAGCTTCTTTCAGTCTTTCAGTTTTTTTCAAAAAAACGCAAAGCTTTTCTTTATATCCATCATATAAGTATTTATTTACATAATCCAAAGACTGCAAAATAAGATATGAAGGACTTGTAGAGCCAAAAAGCGAAAGTGCAGCTTTGGCGTTATTCTTAAAAAACTCATGCAAGTTTTTTGATATATGAAGATATGCCGCACCTGTAAGAGCAGGTAATGTTTTATGCGCAGAATCGCACACAATATCTGCTCCCAAGTCAATCGGATGTAAAGATTTTTCCAAAAATTTAAGGTATGCTCCATGTGCATTATCCACAAGAAGAAGCTTCCCATTTTTATGGC
>CAZZPN010000189.1:0-2638 GCA_964655495.1 uncultured Oscillospiraceae bacterium | reverse complement strand
CCTGAGCCTATCAGCAAGGTGAGCATAACAGGTCCCCATACAATATCGTTTACTTTTGTGTTAATTAAGCTTATTAACTCCATTTTAAATTACTCCTGTGTTATAATTTAGCGGGCATTGTCGTTTTCTTTTTCGGGAAGCAGACAAACCTCACACTTATTAGTAGAAAGCACAACAGAAGTACGGGTTAAAGAAACTCCGTCAATAGATTTCACAAAATTCAAAATCTTCTCTAAAGTTTTTCCCGTTTTTGTAACAACCTTTAAAATAAAATCAAAATCTCCTGCAATATAATGACATTCTGCTATTGACTGATTTTCATTAATATGATTGATAAAGCCCTCGTTAAATTTTGGATGCTCCAATCTGACATAAACAAACGCCGTCAAATCTCTTTTGAAGATATTCTGATTGATAAGCATAGTATATTTTTCAATCACGCCGGAATTTTCGAGTTTCTTTATGCGTTCAATGACAGCCGAAGTAGATAAATTGATTTTTGCTCCGATATTGGTTGCATTTTCACGGGAATTTTCTTTCAGACATTCTAAAATCTGATAATCCATTGTATCCATTGTACCACTCTCCATTTTACTAAATTATACAAAACCAAAAAAAATATGTCAAGTTTATGAAATAATATACTTATTTTTTTCTTCAAAAAGAATATTTGCAAAATTTTTTTCTTTTTTTACAGTTTTTTCCGCAAAAATTATTTTTCAAAAATCCTTTTAGTAAATATGTGACAATTATATCACAACAATGAAAAAAACACAAAGGTTGACAAAGAAAAAAAAGAATGGTATAATCTTTTTCGAGGGGTGATAAAAATGTTATTATATATAATCCGACACGGTGATCCTGATTATGAGACTGACACTTTGACAAAAAGAGGCTTAATTCAGGCGGAAGCTGTGGGAAAAAGAGTGTTTGATTCCAAAATTGACAGGATTTTTTCTTCTCCTATGGGGCGGGCAAGACAAACTGCCGAGCCTGCAAGTCGGCTTTTAAATCTTCCGATAAATATAGAGGAATGGACACACGAAATCGGTGATGAACGACTTACTCCGTTTCCTGACGGAAAAAGAAAATCAATCACATTCGTTCAGAATACATACTACCGTGAAAATGGAAATATGGACCTTTCTTATAATGACGCATTTTCCTGTCCGGGAATTAATCAGTCCGATATAAAAAGTGCCGTTTCCTATATTGAAGAAAACGGCAAGATTTTTCTTGAAAAGCTTGGATATAAAGAAGAAAACGGTGTTTACAGAATTTTAAGAAAAAACGAAGAAAAGGTTGCTTTATTCTGCCATGCCGCATTCACTCGCGCGTGGCTGTCTGTACTTCTTCACATTCCGGTGCATACTGTCTGGTCATCTTTTTCACTTACCCATACCGGAGTGACAATTCTTGAATTTAAAAACAACGAAAACGGAATTACCGCACCAAAATGCCTGTGCTTATCTGATATGTCTCATTTATATTCGGATAAGCTTGATATGATTCACGATAATACTGTTGAACTATAAATATATAGCCGAAAACACCTCTTGAACGAAGTATTTTCGGCTTTTTTTAATCAATCTTTTATTTTTCTCAGTTCAGTATAAAATCTCTTATCACAAGCCTCGCCCATAGAAAAAGTTTTTCTTGGTAAAGCACCGTCAACAATTACAGATTTATACAAATCAGCCTTATCCATAGCATCAAAAATAATTCCGAAGTTATTTTCATCCTCACAAAGCTTTGCTACAACATCTTCGCCATGAATATAGTCAATTTCTCCACCGTTTCCCTTTGTATAGCTGTCAAGAAATTTCTGCACGGTAGCGACAGTTAAATATTCTTTCGGATTTGTAACGGTAACTTTTTTAAGCTCACCTTTATATAAAAATCCAAAAGTCTGTCCGACTGCATTTTCGTCATAGCTTATGTCATATTCCTTTTCAAAAGCTTTTATAAAATCTTTTCCCGAAAGGTTGAAAACAACTCTGTGAATTGCTTCAAATTCCAAAGAATCATCGTGAAGATTAACAAGCTCACAAAGAGCATATCTCGCAAGAGAATTTTTTGCTTTTTCTTCTCCGATTTCTTTCTTTAAGTTTTCATAATACGCCTTTGCAGTTGCTAAAGAATGGTTTCCGTCGCCCATCGCATAAATAAGTGGTGAAGCTTCGTTAACACCGTATTTTTTATTAAAAGCATCAATATCATCAAGGGCTTTTAATTTTTCTTCAAGTCGTTTGCATGCTTCTTCAGACATTTTATAGCCGCACAAATGTCCCGATGACTGCATCAGCTCAAAATCATAAACCTTTGTGAAAGTATCTTTTATTTTACTGTTTTGCTCGATTATTTCCTTTTTTTCGTCATCAATGAGCATCATAATATGCGGAAGCTCAACAAGTGCATCGTTTCTTACTTTAAGGCGTGGCGGTATTCTTGATACAACTGTGCCTTCAGTTGCCCTTATTTTAGTTTTTGAGCCTTTGTTATAGTCATAATCTTCAAGGTCAACAGCTCCAATTATACCAAGTCTTTTTACACCGTTTCTTAAAGTTCTTTCAATGTAAATATATGTGTTTTTATGCGTTGTAAAAATATTATCATTAATATACTCACGCATATTTTT
>CAZZPN010000188.1:0-2646 GCA_964655495.1 uncultured Oscillospiraceae bacterium | reverse complement strand
CATTTAAGCTGACTTTCGTGACATTCGAGCATCTCAATTTTTTTGTCAATTTCGTCTGTTATATCAACATATTCTGTCGGGATAAAGTTCACGCCTGCAAGATTGTCCATATAATAAATCGGTGTAACCTCACTAGAGCCTTTAACCCCTGTTTCATAGTGGTCAACACTTGCTGCAAACGATGCGTCAAACACAAGTCTGCTTACTGCAACATGGTCAGGCATATAGTCATTTGGTGCATGAGTTATAATAAAATCGGGCTTTACGCTACGGATAATATCCACGATTTTATCTCTCTGTTCTTTGTTTCCTTCGTAAACCATAACATCCCCGATATCACAGGTTAGTACTTCAATTCCTGCCAAAGCTCCTGCCTTTTTTGCTTCTTCGCGTCTTATTTTTCTAAGCTCATCAGGTTGGATTATAACATGACCTAAGTTTCCGTTTGCTACATGGCAAACTGTTACTTTATCGCCTCTTGCAACGCATTTTGCCAATGTGCCGGCACAGTTTATTTCCATATCATCAGGATGACATCCTATTGCTAAAACATTCATTTTTTTATCTTCCTTTCATTATTAGTAAATGAGAGTGCAAAAAAACTTGTTTTTTACACTCCCTCTTTTTTGCCTATCAAGACATTTTTTACAGACCTAAATTTTTAGAATTTTCCGCTGCTTCCAAACAATCTCATTTTTTCTTTTACAACTTCCTGAACGGTATTCTTTGTAATCTGAAGCGCAAGTTCGAAGTTCATAGTATGCTCATAAGCATAAGTATATGCTTTGTGAGCAGCTAAACACATTTCTGTACAGATATTAACTTTTCTTATACCGTTTTTGATAGTGTTTCTGAAGTCTTCATCGGAAAGTCCGCTTCCGCCGTGAAGCACAAGCGGTTTCTCACTTACAGCATAGATATCTGCAAGTCTTTTTATATCAAGCTTCGGTTTTGCTTTATACTGTCCGTGAGCTGTTCCGATTGCAACTGCAAGTGCATCTATATCAGCTCTTTTTATAAAGTCATTAACCTGCTCAACATTGGTGTACTGTTCTTCATGACCGTCGTCTCCGCCACCCTCGGCACCGCCTACATGACCAAGCTCAGCTTCAACGCTGATACCGAGCGCATGAGCAACAGTACTTATTTCTTTTGTATTTGCGATATTTTCTTCGTAAGGAAGTGCGCTTCCGTCATACATAACTGAAGAAAAACCGTGTTTCATTGCGGTTAAAATTTTTGCATAATCTGTACCGTGATCAAAGTGTAAGCAAACAGGTACTTTTGCATCACGGGCAATCTTATTCATAAGAAGTGAAGCATATTCAAAAGGAATAGATGAAAGATGAACTTCTGCAACACCCAATATTACAGGAGAGCTTTCTTCTTCGGCAGCGTCAATTATTCCGCGTGCCATTTCTAAATTAAGGTGGTTAAATAAACCTACGGCATATTTACCTTTTTCTGCTTCAGCCAAAATTTCTGATAATGTTACTAACATATTATTTACCTTCTTTCTGTGCGCACATAAATTTATAGATTTCGTCAAAGCTCTTTATGCCTGTTGTAGCGCCTCTTTCCATAACGCAGTGAGCGCCTGTTGCATTTCCCATAAGAGCGCAGGTTTTAAAGTCATAACCTTTGGAAAGGGCTGCTAAAAAGCCTGAACAGAAGCTGTCTCCCGCACCGGTGGTATCAACTGCTGTTACGCCTTTGCACGCAGGAATCATATAGCCTTTTTCGTCTTTTGATTCTCTCACATAGCAACCGTCCGAGCTGCATTTTATAACCACGCTTTTAACTCCGTTTTCAAAGAACTTATCTGCCATCTTTTCCACAGTATCTTCTTTAGCAATTTCTCTTGCTTCGTCAATACTCGGCATAAATATATCTATGTATGGCATAGCGTCGTTTAAAAGCTCGCCCCATTTTCCTTTATGATCCCAGCATACATCTAAAACTGTTGTTTTTCCTAAATTTTTACACTCTTTTAAAAACTCTGCGGTTTCTTTTCCGTCAAAGGTGTTTAAAAGGTATGTTCCGGTAACAAAAACAGTTTTGGAATTTTTTATTATTTCCATATCAATATCGTTTTTCGAGAAAATTCCGTTTGAACCGACACAATGCCAGAAGCTTCTTTCGCCTTCAGGGGAAATGAGAAGTGTCGAGGCTGATGTCTGAGCTTCTTTTGTTGTTTTAAGACCTTCAAGGGGAACATTGTTTTTATTTAAGCAGTTTTTTAAAAACTCGCCGAACATATCGTCTCCGACCATTCCGATTATAGCCGATGAAACCCCCATTTTTCTTAAATTGATAGAAGCTGTCATAGCGTTTCCGCCCGAAAAAAGCTCTATTGATTCAACGGGAGATAAAATCCCTTTCTTAGGCATTTCGCATACAGGTTTAACTATAACATCTGCAACGAGAATACCTACACAAGCAACATCATACATATTTTTTACCCCTCTTAGTTACATTCAGCAACGAGTGGACCTGCAAGCTCTTTTAAGTAGAAGAGTTTTCCGGGAAGGGTAGGCATATATGTTGATGTGATGCTCATATCAGGACCGTAGTGGAGAGTTGTCAAGAAACTCATTCCCTGCCACTGCATTCCTCTGCCCAATACACCGTCAGCACCGCCGATTA
>CAZZPN010000187.1:0-2648 GCA_964655495.1 uncultured Oscillospiraceae bacterium | reverse complement strand
GAACATAATGGGCATGTCCGTAGGAAAATGCAGGTTGCCACTTTACGATATGGACGAAAAAAATGTTCTTAAGCTAAAAGAGGCAATTAAGGATTATAAATTGATTTAGTTGGAGAAAAAAATTATGATGAAAGCAGCAATTAACGGAATAAACGGCAAAATGGGAAAAGTTTTGTCAGAAGCATTAATAAATGAAGAAAACGCAATATTGGTTTGCGGATTTGATATTGTAAAAAAGCCCGACTGCGAATGTGATGTTTACACAAGCTATGATGATTGCACAGATGATATTGATGTCATCATCGATTTTTCGCATCCTTCACAGATTAAAGGGCTTACAGAGTATGCAGTAAAAAGAAAAATTCCGCTTGTTATTGCAACAACCGGACTTTCTGAAGAAGAAAAAGGATATATGATTGAAGCATCAAAAACAATTCCTGTTTTTAACAGCGCTAATATGACACTAGGCGTAAATCTTCTTATAGACCTTGTAAAAAGCGCTGCGAAGCTCTTATATCCTGATTTTGATATTGAAATAATAGAAAAGCACCATAATTTAAAAATTGACGCACCAAGCGGAACTGCTCTTATGATTGCAGATGATTTAAACGAAACTCTGGACAACAAAATGGCATATACTTATGACCGTCATTCACAGAGAAAGAAGCGTGAAAAAGAAGAAATCGGTATGCACGCAATAAGAGGCGGCACAATAGTTGGCGAACACGAAGTTATTTTTGCAGGAAAAGACGAAGTTATTTCAATAAAACACGAGGCACACAGCAAAGCAGTTTTTGCAACCGGTGCAATAAGAGCTGCATACTTTATAAAAGATATCGCTCCGGGACTTTACAGTATGAAAGACTTACTCTAGTCATCGGGCAGAAAGGAAAAAGCGCTTTTTTAAAAAGGCGATAAGAAAATATGGCAAACGATTATACACTTGGGTTTACATCAAATGTTTCACTTGTAACACTCAACAACATAGATTCAGATGTTGACTCACTTCTTAAAATATTTGAAATTGTATCAAACGAAAATATCTGTATAGATATGATAAGCCAGACTGCACCGCTTAACAACACGGTTAATCTGTCTTTCACAGTAGATGATAACGATACTGCTAAAATAATATCTGTTATTTACAAATTCAAAGAGGTTTTCTCATCTCTTACAACGCAGATACTTTCAAACAACACAAAAATACTTATATCAAGCGAAAGGATGAAGACTGAAAGCGGAATTGCAACCAACCTTTTTTCGATACTCTCGGAAAATAAAATTCCTGTTTCTTTAATCACAACCTCCGAAACTGAAATTTCGCTTCTTATAACAGATGAATTTGCACCTTTGGCAAAAAGCGTGCTTACCAAAAGCTTAACTTAATTTTAGGATAAATAAAGGCTGAAGCAAGTTGCTTCAGCCTTTATTTAATTAAGTTTTTATAAGCTGACGGAGTTACACCCAAATATTTTTTAAATGTCCTTGTAAAATAATTCGGGTCATCAAATCCAACATTCATAGCTACTTCCGTTATAGGAATATCTGTGTTTTTAAGAAGCGTTTCTGCTTTTTCAATACGGAAACGGTTTATAAAGCTTACAGGCGACTGCCCCGTTGCTTCTTTAAAGAAATGGCAAAAATAATGCTCATTTAAGAAAAATTTTTCCGCTAAAGAAGATGTGGTAAGATTATCGTCGTAATGGTCGGAAATATAGCTTAAAATTTCATCAATTCTGTGCATTTTTGTTTTTCTTTTTTTAAGTGCGTAATCGGACAAGCTTTCTTCCTTATAATTTCTCAAAATATGCGTCATAAGACGGTATGCACTGCTTTTTATTGCCATATCATACCCGTCTTTTTTCGATAGAAACTCAAAAAACATTTCCTCAAAGCATTTTTTTATTTCTCCATCTTTTTCTATATGATTTTTAAAAATAAAATTATCAAATTTAATATCGGAAAAAAAGCTTGGGTTTATCATTGCACAAAAATATCCGCCTCTTTCATTCTTATTGAAAAAGTGAAGCTCGTTGCTGTTCACTACAACAATATTATTGTCCTCAACCAAAAAAGAATCACCGCTGCAGGTCATACGGCAACCGCCTTTTTTGAAATAAATAATCTCTATATGCTCATGCCAGTGAGGTAAAAGATCAGTCTTTGTATCGCCCTCAAGCAAAGTGATAGGAAAATTCTTTTCTTCGGCAGGTACTCTCTCATATAAATTAATATCGTTCATTTATCCCTCTAAAAAAGCAAAATTGTGCTAACATAACGCAACCTTGTTATTGTCTTGTTTTTTTATTAATTATATAATAGAATTAGAAAAATGTCAATATTATTATTATTTTTATAAAAGGAGAATTTTAAAATGGATTTCTTATCAACTGTAAAAGGATCACTTATGGAAGGATACTATCCGAAAGGCTGGGATCTTAAAAAAATTGACGAATGCTGCGAAAAAGGACTTACAAGAGAACCTTTCTGGCACAAGGACTTCACACCTGTTGAATGTGATAACCTCAACGATTTTGACACATACATGGGACATGAAATTGCACTTAAAATAAGAGAAGCAAAGGATGCAGGCACAAAACTTGCTATGATTCTTCCTGTTGGTCCTATGGGTATGTACAAATGGGCAG
>CAZZPN010000186.1:0-2697 GCA_964655495.1 uncultured Oscillospiraceae bacterium | reverse complement strand
AGCGAGGTAACAAGAGATTTGCCTACTCCCCCTTTTCCGCTTACGACACCTATTACTTTTTTTATATGACTAAGCTCATTTGGTTTTTCCAGAAAGCTTTTATTCTCATTTTCGCACTTTTGGCTGCATGAGCTGCAATCGTGATTACATTCCTGACTCATTTTATCAAAATCCTTTCATGGTGAATGTATGGCTTATCACAGCCACAAAGAATATTCTACACCATTTTTGAATTTTTGTCAACCCACATCGAAAATTTGGATATATTTTATACACAAAAAAGGAATTTTTGCCTAAAAAAGCGGAAAAATTCCCTTTACAAAGAAGTTTTAATATGATATAATTAACAGGATGGCTTTTTAAAATCAAATTATAAAAAATAAAAAGAGAGGTTATTTTTATGGAACGCATATTAAAATCAGACATTACACCGTTTAAAATGTACGGTAATCTTTATTTCGTAGGACACAGTAAAGTAAGTGTACATATTATTGATACAGGAAACGGTCTTATAATGATAGATACCGGTTATCCTGAAATGTATGACCAGATATTAGACAGTATGAATGAGCTTGGTCTTAATCCAAAGGACATATGTGCAATATTCCATTCACATGGACATATCGACCATTTCGGTTGTACTTGTAGGCTTAAAGAATTAAGCGGTGCAAAAACCTACATAAGCCGCATAGATAACGATATATTAAACGGTAAGCTTGATTTGTCTTGGGCAAAAGAGTTGGGTTACGAGAGACTTCCTTTCTTTGACTGCGATGTAATGGTTGAAGACGGAGACTGCTTTAAATTCGGAAACACAACTGTAAGATGCGTTCTCACTCCCGGTCATACAGACGGCGTGTTATCATTTTTTGTTAATATTGATAACGGAGACGAAAGCATTATTGCAGCGATGCACGGCGGTGTAGGTCGTAACAGTATGTCAGAATGGTTTTTAAAAAGCTACAATCTTTCATTTGATTGCAGAGATAAATTCAGAGAAGGTCTTCACAAGCTTTCTAAAGAGCATGTTGATTTAGTTATGGGAAATCATGTAGGACATAACGACACTCCTGGAAAACTAAAAAAAGTTATGGCAGGAGAATCTATTGTTGACCCTACCGAATGGCAACGCTTTTTGATTGCAACAGAAAAAGGTCTTGATGAATTAATTGAGAAAGAAAAAAATCAATAGTATTTATTTCAGAAATTCTAATGAAGGAGTATTTGTTATGGAAGAAAAAAAGATAAAAAACAAACCGGATTATAGTTTAGTCATTGTCATACTTGGTTTTTTAATGGTATTTGTTACATTAGGTTTTTGCAGTTCAAACAAAGGCTTTTATCTTGATGCAATAACCAGAGCTTTAGAAGTGGAAAGAGGCTTGTTTTCAATAGGTGACAGTATAAGATTTATTGCAAACGCCATTGTTAGTATGTTTTTTGGTACTCTTGTAAATAAATTTGGAACGAAAAAGTTAATTCTTGCAGGCTTTACTTGCTTAATTTCCTGTATGCTCCTTTTTTCATTCGGCAATAGCTTAATATGGTTTTACATAGGAAACCTTTTGCTCGGTATCGGTCTTTCCTGGACAACCACTGCTATGGTAGGTTGTGTTGTCAACAAATGGTGCAGTGAGAAAAAAGGCACAATAATGGGAGCTGTACTCGCTGCCAACGGTCTTGGCGGTGCGACAGCTATTCAGATTGTCGGTCCTATAATCGAAAGCAGTGTATGGGGTTACCGTACAGCATACCGTCTTGTTGCAGTAATCCTTTTTATAACTGCCATACTGATGCTCATTTTCTTTAAAGACAGCCCTAAAGGAAAAGAAAACCAAAAAATCGTAGTTGAAAAGAAAAAGTCAAGAGGTCAGGCTTGGGAAGGAATTGAATTTGAAAAAGCAAAGAAATCAACATTTTTCTACTTAGCCGCTTTCTCTGTTTTGATGACAGGTTTAGTACTTCAGGCAATCAACGGAGTTTCCATAACTCATATGAAGGATGTAGGGCTTAACCCATCGTATGTAATGCTTGTTTCAAGCATCCATTCTGTTACCCTCACACTTTTTAAATTTCTTACAGGTGTCATCTACGATAAATACGGTCTTCGCATAACTACAATAATATGCGATGTTACTGCTGTTGTAGTGATGATTGCGATTGCGGCTGTTACAAATTCTGCGGCAGGTATGTTTTTTGCAATGTTCTACGGAATTTTCTCATCACTTGCACTTCCGCTTGAAACAATAATGCTGCCTATAATCGCAGGAGATATGTTCGGACAGAAATCATACAATCAGATGATTGGTATTTTTACAGCTTTAAACAGCGTCGGATACGCTATCGGAAGCCCGTTTGCAAATATGACCTACGATAAACTCGGAACTTACAAACCGATGTTTGTTGTTTGTTGTGTAGTTATGACAGTAGTAGTTATTCTTTTCCAAGTATCAATTACACTTGCATATAAAAAGAGAAACAGCCTCGTTGCTTTATCAAAAGAAGCCAAGCAGCAATAATTTCTCATAGTCCCCGTACACTAAATTTGTTTGTGTTTTTTCACAAAGCCCTTGACAAAAACACGAATTTCTGCTATTATTTTAGTGTTAAAAAATCAGGAGAGGTATCGAAGCGGTCATAACGGTCCGCACTCGAAATCCCCTCGGTTACACTGTAACTGTACCCTCACAAATGGCT
>CAZZPN010000185.1:0-2745 GCA_964655495.1 uncultured Oscillospiraceae bacterium | reverse complement strand
CCATCTCTTTGAGAGATTGTATAACAAAAGTGCAACTGTTACGGCACCTATCGTTCCCAAAGCAAGAAAAACTAAATTATATAAAAGCGTATTTCTGATTATTATCGCTGCGTCCTGTGATGCAAAGAAGAACTCAAAGTTCCTAAAACCTACCCATGGACTTCCCCATATTCCCAGTCTAGGTCTAAAATCCTTAAATGCAATTATTGCACCATACATTGGTATATAGCAGAATACAAAAAACAGCAAGAGTGCAGGAAACTGCAGTATAAAAAGCTGTATCTGATCTGTCATACTCCCCTTAATTTTAATCTGTTTTGTCTTTTTTTTCATTTTTTACCCTTCCTTTTTGTAGCATTTTTCATAATAATATTGTAACATATTTGTAAAATTTATATCAAGTGTAATATTGTGTCATTAGTGTGTTTTGGTGTTTTTATCGTTTTTTTCGGGACAAAGCAGTGTTACTTTAGTGCCCTTATTTTCACAGCTATCAATCTTGAGTGAATATTCTTCACCATATAAAAGCACTAATCTGCTGTTTGTATTCAAAAGCCCGATATGAACATCTGAAATTTGCGGTTTCTCTTTTAAGGTTTCTCTTATTTCTTTAAGCTTTTCATCAGTCATTCCATAGCCATTATCAGAAATTTCAATTTTTAAGCACTTATCTGCTTCTGAAATTTCAATTTTTATGTGTGCACGCCTGTCAAGACCTTTTATTCCATACCTGAATATATTTTCAAGTAAAGGCTGAATACACATCTTTATAACAGCTCGGGATTTTAGCCTTTCATCACATATAACCTCAAAATCAAATGTATCTCCCAGACGGATTGTCATAAGATTGATATATTCATTTGCTAAACTTAATTCTTCTCTAAGAGGCACAATCATAGGCTCTGTTTTTAGACTGTAACGCATTATTTTTGAAAACGACAGAATTCCGTCAGTTATATTATTTGATTTTTCTGCATGATTCTCTGATAAAAGATAAAGCACATTTAATGTATTAAATATAAAATGAGGATTAGTTTGATATTGCAATGCTTTTAGCTGAGCGTAATTGAAATTTTCCATTTTTTCATTAAGCTCACGGCACAAAGCTTCGTTTTTATATACAATATTAAATATTTTATCAGCAATTTTTTTTGTATTTTCATCGTCTTTAAGATATTTCTTTGATTCCGATAAATCAGGTTTGTCTATCATTTCACTAAGGTCTTTTATAGGTTTATAAGTATAATTAGCTATCCCAAAAGCAACAAATATGAAAATTACAATCAGGAAAAACAAAATTCCTCCCATCTGAATGAAAATTTTAATATTATTACCGAAATATTCAGGAAAAATTCCTATATACAAATAAGAAAAATTTCCGTAATCAGATTGTTTTCTTGTAATACCGTAGTGTTTGTCTTCATGCTGTACTATGTCATTTTCATCAAGGTGAATTATTTTTTCTGCTATTTGTTTGTTTTTCTCGTGGTTTATACTTATAATTTGATTCGTATCATTTGCAGTAATGGCAAAAATTCCATTTTCCGAAACAGTAGAAAGCAGTTTTTCTACATCAATATTTATAAGAATATTTCTGTCTGAATTTTCTCCAGCACTATTTTTATATAAAAAAGTAAATACTTTTTTACCGTTTGCACCATCACGAAAAAATGCCTTCAGTTCTTCTTCACCCATTTTTTCATATTCTTTTTCCCAGGATTTATCGTTGAATAAATCGTATCTGACTGTACCCGAATCTGTAATAATTTCCTCTTTGTTTTTACAGAAAAAATAAATTGAATCAATATCTGAATTAACATCAGTTATATTTTTTAAATACTTAACTGCATCATTGCATAAGCTATAATATAATCTTTCAGATATAGAATCATCATAAACTGCACAAAATATATCCAAATTCATAAGCCTCTTCATCTGTGTAACAGCTTCTCCCATTATTTTCTCATTGACTATGTAAAGCTGTTCTGCTTCTCTATTTACACTCTCTTTGATTTTTTGCTTATTTTCAGATATGAAATTCTTACAGATTGTTACAGTAAATGCAAGAATAATTATTAAAAATATCATTATAAGCAGATATAAGCTCTTTCTGAAAAATTTACCGTTTTTATTTTTCATAGCTCCCATAAAATCCACCTCTTTTTCCTTATTATTCTTAAAAAGTATATTTATTTTGTGTTTTCAGGCAATCCTAAAACACGAAGCATATACTCTCTTGGTGAATACCCGGTATAAACCTTAAACGCCTTATAAAAATATTTTTGGTCATATCCTATCATCTGAGCAATTTGTTCAACCTTGTACTCTCTTTTTTTCATAAGTCTTATTGCATTTTGCATACGAACTTTAAAAAGGTAATCGCTAAAATTATCGCCTACATAATTTTTGAAATTCTTTGTAAAATATGTAGGTGAAATAAATACTGCTTTTGCTACATCATCTCTTGAAATATTTTTTGAATAGTTCTCATGTATGTATTTTTTGGCATTTTCCATTGCCAGCGATAAGTTTATGTTACCAATGTCAGATGTATTTACTCCGTTACCAATCATTTTTAAAAGCTCGTCATATTTTTCCTCAAGATTTTCACTGTCCAATCCGTCTATAATTTCAAAAGATAATCCTGCATTAAAAAGAACTTCTTGGAAACTGCTGTAAACCGCTTCTTTTTCACAAATATTTTCCATTATTTTCTTTGCATCATCATAATTTTTTTCTCTTAAA
>CAZZPN010000184.1:0-2746 GCA_964655495.1 uncultured Oscillospiraceae bacterium | reverse complement strand
AGGAAAAGTGTGATACAATTATCTTAAAAAAATGATAATTATATTATACGAGATATATATGGAAACTAAATTATCACAAAAAGCATTTAGCATAATAAAGAAAATGCAGCAAAACGAACTTACTGAAAGTGTAATTTACGAAAAAATCGCAAAATTTGCTAAAGGAAACGAAAACAAAGAAACTTTATTGCGCTTATCGCAAGAAGAAAAAGCACATTATGAAATATGGAAAAAATATACCAATATAGAAATGAAGCCTGAAAAAATAAAGGTGATTAAATTTTTTCTTATAGCAAGAATTCTTGGTTTTACTTTCGCAGTAAAGCTTATGGAAAACGGAGAGAAAGGTGCGCAGGAAGAATATCAGATTCTTTTTGATGAAGTTTCAGAGAGTGTAGCTATAAGAGAGCAGGAAGAAGAACACGAAAAAGCACTTTTGAATATGCTTAACGAAGAAAGACTTCAGTATGTCGGAAGTATGGTGCTTGGAATGAATGATGCTTTAGTGGAGCTTACAGGCTCATTGGCAGGGTTTACATTTGCGATGCAAAACACCCGCCTGATTGCTTTATCAGGACTTATAATGGGGATATCCGCAACTTTTTCAATGGCATCAAGTGAATTTCTTTCAGCAAAAAGTGAAGGAAGAAAAGATGCGTTCAAGTCATGTTCATATACAGGTATTGCATACCTTATAACAGTTGCACTTCTTATATTGCCTTATCTTTTGTTTGATAACAGCAAATATATGTTTGCACTCGTTACTATGATTGTTGTCGTAATTCTTATTATAGCAGGTTTTACATATTATACTTCGGTTGCGCAGGGGGAAAAATTTAAACCCCGTTTTATAGAGATGACGCTTATCAGTGTTGGTGTTGCGATTGTTTCATTCTTTGTCGGTATAGTTGCTAAACATTTTCTTGGTGTTGACTTATAGTATAAAAATGAGTCTGTTTAAAAATAATTTTTAAACAGACTCATTTTTTAAATTATCTTGATAAAACTTTATTCAGAATTTTATAAATAATATAAAATAATATACTTCCTATGATAGCCGCATAAAGTTGCAAAGTTCCAAAAACTTTTCCAAGTATAGCAATTTTTTCTCCTAAATTTTCTGCAAAAAGAGGCTTTAATATAAAATCTGCTGAAAAAAACATAAATAACCACTTTGCAAATGATGCTGTGATAAGACTAATTATCATTTTTATATTATTTTTGTTTTTATATATAAGAACTGCTAAAACAACATAAATTATATTTCCGATTATTATTATAGGAAGGGCTGTAAATTTTGTTTGTGTCATTAAAAATGTCATTGCAGCACCTCCGGCTATAAAATATGAGCTTACGGGAGCAATAATACTTAAAATAATTCCACTTGGAAGACCGATATAAAATGTTGCCGTAAGAAGTATAAGGTTAACCACCGGTCCGGAAATATAGGAAGAAATATTTTTAAAATACTGAATAACAAAGAGGATGGCTATAAGTAAGGCTGTCCTTGTTATTTTTTGTGTTTGTGTCATAAGAAATATCCCTTTCTTGATATACTTAATTAATGCGTAATACAAAAAATGTATTACGCATTAAAATTCTTTTTAGAATAATCCTGTTATTTTACCGTTTTCATCAACATCAATATTATTAGCAGCAGGGCATTTTGGAAGTCCCGGCATTGTCATAATATCTCCGGTAAGAACAACCAAAAATCCCGCACCGGCACTTACTTTAACATTTTTTACAGTTATATCAAAGTTTTCGGGGGCACCGATTTTTGTCATATCATCGGAAAAGCTGTACTGTGTTTTTGCCATACAAACAGGGAGCTTTGAAAAACCAAGCTCAGTAAGCTTTTCTATCTGTTTTTTAGCATTTTTATCAAATATAGCTTTATTTCCTCTGTAAATTCTTTTTACAATTGTGTTGATTTTGTCTTCTATTGTACCCTCAAGCTGATAGGAAAATTCAAAATTGTTTTCCATTTCACAAAGCTCTACAACTTCTTTTGCAAGTTCGATGCCACCGTTTCCGCCTTCAGCCCATACATTAGATAATACCACATTTACGCCGAGTTCTTTGCATTTTTCGATAACAACCTGTACTTCTTTATCTGTATCTGTCGGAAATCTGTTGACAGCAACAACGCAAGGAAGCTTGTAAACATCTTTTATATTTGAAATATGTCGAAGTAAATTAGGCACACCGTTAACAAGGGCATCTGTATTTTCTTCAGATAAATTTGTCTTTGGCACTCCGCCGTGCATTTTAAGCGCACGAATTGTTGCAACAATAACAACGCAGTCGGGCTTCAATCCGGCATATCTGCATTTTATATCAAGGAATTTTTCAGCACCTAAATCTGCACCGAAGCCTGCCTCTGTAATAGCATAATCACCAAGCTTAAGAGCCATCTTTGTAGCAATGATGCTGTTACATCCGTGTGCGATATTCGCAAAAGGACCACCGTGAATAAGTGCAGGAGTTCCTTCCAAAGTCTGAACGAGATTAGGTTTCAGAGCATCTTTTAAAAGTGCTGTCATAGCACCGTGAGCATTTAACATTCCTGCTGTAATAGGTTTTTCATCATATGTGTATGCTACAACTATTTTTGAAAGTCTTTCTTTTAAATCGGTTATTGAATTCGAAAGACAAAGTGCAGCCATAACTTCTGAAGCAACAGTTATATCATATCCGTCTTCTCTTGGAACACCATTTACTCTTCCGCCAAGACCGTCAGTAA
>CAZZPN010000183.1:0-2766 GCA_964655495.1 uncultured Oscillospiraceae bacterium | reverse complement strand
GCCTTTGCCATGACCGGCTGGCGTCTTGGTTATGCGTGCGCGCCTAAAGAGATAATTTCTGCTATGATAAAAATACATCAGTATGCAATTATGTCTGCACCGACCTTTTCACAGTATGCGGCAATAGATGCACTTAAAAACGGTATGGGCGATGTTGAAGAAATGAAGGAGCAATATAACGAAAGAAGGGTTTACCTTGTTAATGCTCTTAATAAGATGGGGCTTGATTGCTTTGAGCCTCTTGGCGCATTTTATGTTTTTCCTTCAATAAAAAGATTTGGTATGTCATCGGAGGAATTCTGCGAAAAGCTTCTGTTTTCAGAAAAACTTGCAGTTGTTCCGGGCAACGCGTTCGGAGAGTGCGGAGAAGGGCATATAAGAATTTCTTACGCATATTCTCTTGATGACATAAAAAAGGCTTTAAAAAGAATGCAGAGCTTTATTGATAAAAATTTTAAATAGAAAGTAAACGCGGGCATGGGGGAGAATATATAAAAAGGTTCTTTCTTATGCCTTTGTTTTGGAGAAAATAAATATGGTACTTAATATAGTTTTATTTGAGCCGGAAATCCCGCAGAATACGGGGAATATTGCCCGTACCTGCAAGGCAACGGGGGCAAGACTGCATTTAGTTGGACCTATGGGCTTTAAAATTGACAATGCGAAACTAAAAAGAGCCGGTTTAGATTATTGGGACGATTTGGATATTACCTATTATGAAAGCATTTCGGAGTTTTATGAGAAAAATACAGGCGAAATGTATTATCTTACCACAAAGGCTAAAAAAACTCATTGCGAGGTAGAATATCACGACGGCTGTTATATAATTTTCGGGAAAGAAACTGCCGGAATACCCGAAGAAATTCTGGTGGAGCACAGTGAGGAATGTTTGAGAATACCAATGGTAGCTGATACAAGAAGCTTAAATCTGTCAAACGCTGTTGCTATCGTTGCTTACGAAGCGTACAGACAGGATAATTTTAAAAGCTTTAATTTAGAGGGCGAGCTTCACAGACTGAATTGGTAGGGGTATAGGAGAAGACTTAATGGAAAAAGTTTGTATTTTAACACTTGGCTGTAAGGTAAATCAATATGAATCGGAAGCACTGTCGCAGATGTTTTTGGATGAGGGCTTTTTAACTGTGCTTACTTTTTCCAAAAGCGATGTATATGTTATAAATACCTGCTCGGTTACAAATATGAGTGACAGAAAGTCAAGACAGCTTATAAGAAAGTGTATCCGTGAAAACGAGGATGCAGTTGTTATAGTTACAGGGTGCTATGCCCAGGGTTCACCCGATGATGTTTTAAAAATAGACGGAGTTGACGGTGTTGTTGGTACTTCTGACAAGCATAAAATAATAGAAATTGTGAAAAACGAGCTTTCAAAAAAGAAAGGGAAAGAGAAAATAAGGGAAGTGTGCGAGGATATAACGGGTGGCTTTTCGTTTCCGCCTCTTATGTCTTATCAGGAAAAAACAAGAGCAATAATTAAAATTCAGGACGGCTGTAATTCGTTTTGCTCATACTGCATTATTCCTTATGTTCGCGGCAGATTAAGAAGCAGAGATGTTTCTGATATTTTATCAGAAGTAACTGCACTTTCAAAAAACGGATATAAGGAAATCGTTTTATCGGGAATACATGTCTGCAATTACGGAATTGATAAAAAAGATATAACATTCCCGAAGCTTCTTAAAATGATTGAAGAAATCGAAGGTATAGAAAGAATACGCTTAAGCTCTATTGAGCCTCTTGCGTTTAACGATGATTTTTTGGAATTTTATAAAAAGACAAAAAAGCTTTGCCCGCATTTTCATATTTCGCTTCAAAGCGGAAGTGATAGCGTTATAAAGAGAATGAACAGGCATTATACGGCACAGTATTTTTATGATACTGTAAAAAAGCTTCGTGAGATTAACCCGCTTACTGAAATCACAACTGATGTTATTGTAGGCTTTCCGGGGGAAACAGACGAAGAATTTTTGCAGACTTTAGACCTTATAAAAAAGGTTGGTTTTTTAAAGGTGCATACCTTTAAATATTCCATAAGAGACGGTACTGTTGCTGCCAAAATGGAAAATCAGATTGACGAAAAGATAAAAGATAAACGAAGTAAGATAATTATAGAAGAAAGTAAGAATATTGAAAACAAAAAAATTGAAGCATACAAGGGGAAAACGCTTTCAGTTCTTTTTGAAGAAGAAAAAGATGGCTTATGGCACGGTTTTTCGGATAATTATATAAATGTTTATGTAAAAAGCGAGACGGACTTAACAGGAAAAATTTTTGATGTTTATATAAAAGATGTGAAAAAACTGTCGGCTTTCGGGGAATTATCATAAAAAAATTGGTAAATGATATTGATTTTCACATTAATTTATGATATAATTTAGAATGGATATATTTTTGAATGCAAATTATGTAAAAGGGGACATGGTAAAATGGGTTACACATTAGCACAAAAAATTCTAAAGGCGCATCTTGTGTCCGGCGAATTTAAAAAAGGAAATTCTATCGCAATTAAAATTGACCAGACGCTTACTCAGGATGCAACAGGTACAATGGCATACTTAGAGTTTGAAGCGATGGGCGTTAAAAGAGTGAAAACAGAGAAATCTGTTGCATATATTGACCATAACACACTTCAGTCAGGCTTTGAAAATGCAGATGACCACCGTTTTATCGGAAGTATCTGTAAAAAGCATGGGATTTATTTTTCCCGTCCGGGTAACGGTATTTGTCATCAGGTGCATCTGGAGCGGT